>DASTQY010000025.1:0-4247 GCA_035761525.1 Nitrospira sp.
CTATGGAATCGTGTCGGATCATCGCGGGCGCATTCAAGCAAAAAATGGGAAGACCGGGGCGATCTTTACAGTGGTACTGCCGACTGCGGGCGCGTCGGTCCGCACGTCGCGAGGGGCATCATGGGAATCGCAGGCAAAATCCTGATTGTGGATGACGAGGAAGACGCCCTGGAAAATTGCCGGCGTATCCTGAACCGTGTGCCCTATACCTGTGTCTCGACGTCCAATCCTAGCCAAGCTTTGGCGCTGCTCGAGCGTGAACATCCCGGCCTTGTTCTGACCGACCTGCGCATGCCGAAAATGGACGGCATCGAAGTGTTGACCGCGGCCAAGCGAGCCGATCCGAACGTGCAGGTGGTGCTGGTCACCGCGCATGCCACGATCGAGACTGCCGTCACTTCGATGCGCTACGGCGCGTTCGACTACATCACGAAACCGTTCACCAGCGACGAATTGATTCAGGTTGTGCGTCGCGCGTTCGATGCCGAGGGGGGCGACGGAGGGGGAACACCTCGGACGGCGGTGTCGCCGCCGCGGACGGCAGTCTCCACTCACGATGGGCCTGTGCAAATCGTCGGCAGCAGTGGGCTCATGAGGGCCGTATTAACGCTTGCAGACCGGGTGGCGCCCACGGATTCCAACGTCCTGATCTACGGCGAGAGTGGAACCGGAAAGGAGATGCTGGCTCGATATATCCACCAGATGAGCCGCCGGGTGGAGCGGCCTTTCCTGCCTGTGGACTGCGTCTCCTTAAACGATGCCTTGCTGGAGTCTGAACTGTTTGGTCATGAAAAGGGAGCCTTCACCGGAGCACATGCCGCCAAACCCGGCCTCTTCGAGGTGACGCATGGGGGAACACTATTTTTGGACGAAGTAAGCGGTATGAGTCCCAACCTCCAAGCTCGGCTGTTGCGAGTCTTGCAAGAACGGCAAGTCCGTCGAGTGGGTGGAACGCGATTCACGCACGTCGACGTCCGCGTGATCGGAGCCTCGAACCAAGATCTCGAAGACTTGTGCCGGAAGGGGACATTTCGCGAGGACTTGTATTATCGTCTGAACGTCATTCCAGTGGCACTTCCTCCTCTCCGTTCCAGAGAAGGGGATATTTTATTGTTGGCCAACGAATTTGTGACGCGTTTCGTGCAGCGGGTTCAAGCAGATCCCGTCTCGGTTCCCGTCATCGATCCTTCGGCGGCCGATCTACTCATGCGCTATGCCTGGCCTGGCAACGTCCGGGAGCTCCAAAATGTCATGGAGCGGGCGGCGGTGCTGGTCGACGGCCATACCGTGATGAGCACCCACTTGCCCGATCGATTGCAGTCTCTGGCCGACAAAGATTCGGCCCCGTCGGAATCCGGATCGTTCAAGCAGGCCAAACAGCAGGCCGTTATAAACTTTGAGCGCAATTTTCTTTTAGAACTGTTGAAACGCAACGAAGGTCATATGAGTCGGGCAGCTCGTGAAGCCGGCGTTGATCGAAAGACGATCGAGCGCATGGTCAAGAAGCACGGGCTTCGAGGGACGTTCTAACTCGCAGTCATTTGAGTCTCTCGGTACATTCTCCGAACTACTCTTTGACCGTCATCGTCATCGTGATCGGCTCGAGGGGATTGTTGTATTCGTCACGCGGGACGGCGGCGATCTTGTCCACCACGTCCATTCCGCGAATCACTTCACCGAAGATACTGTACCTTCGATCCAACCCACTGTTGTCCGCCAGGCAAATGAAAAATTGCGAGCCGTTGTCGTTAAAGTCGCGCGTGCTCGAGCCGTCCCGCGGTGTTTTTGCCATCGAAATGGCTCCGCGTTTGTGGGGGCGGTCACTTAGTTCTGGATTGAGCCAGAAGCCCGGTCCACCGGATCCATGCTTCAGGCGGTCCGGTTCTTTACTGAGCGGATCACCGCCTTGAATGACGAATCCCGGCACGATCCGGTGAAAGGTCGTACCGTTGTAAAACTCCATTTTTATGAGACTGATGAAGTTTTCGATGTGACGCGGAGCATCCTCCGGATAGAAGCGAATCTTGATCTCGCCGAACTTCGTCGTGATCGTCACACGGGGATCGATTTTTTTGAATTCCATCACAGGGAATCTAACAGGGGTGCGCTCCGGGCGGCAAGGGGGACATAATGGATGGTGGCCAGCGTGATGGCAATCCCGCACTATGCGAGCGCGTTCGACGACGTGGGTCACGATTTTTCAGATCGACCCTGCAAGCCTTTCCCTGGATCAATCTTGAGCCAAAGAGCCGCGCCGATCAACGCAATGCCTCCCGCTGTGGCAAGTGAAACCGGCCAGCCCCACTGTGCGGCGATCCAAGGCGTGAGACTTGGAGAAACTGCTCCCCCAAGATTGGCGCCCGTGTTCATGAGGCCTGATAAGAGTCCCGCGTGGGTCTTAGAATAGTCCGTCGTCGACGCCCAATAGGCCCCCACGGCAAAGTAAAGGCAGCCAGCCCCGAGTGAGAGACTCACCACGGCAGCGGTTGCCGAATCTGCCATGGCGCCGGCCAGGATCGCGCATCCCGCGAGAATCATCCCCGACATACCGGCGGCCACGCGCCCCCTCGTCACGCCATATACTGCGGCTAATCGATCCGTCACCCATCCTCCCAATGGACAACCGATCAAGATGGCCCAAAAAGGTGCGGACGCATAGAGTCCCCCCCTCAGCACATCGAATCCTCTCACGTTGACCAGATACAGATAAAACCAGGAGAGGTAGACGTAGGCGACATAACCAAGGCAGCTGTAGCTCAAGACCAGCCACCAAATCGCCGGATTTCGTACGAGCGATTTCCAGCTCACGGCGTGCCCGCCGTCCTTCCCAGCCGAGGTCGTTGAGGAGCCATCTCGACTCACAGTCCACGGATGCTCACTCGGCCGGTCGCGAGCCAGCGACCACCAGAGGATACCAATGAAGATGCCCAGCCCCGCCGATAGATAGAACACGGTTTGCCAGCCCCAGTTCACCATGACCCAGGCAGCCACCGGTGGTGTCACCGCCGAGCCCAAGCCGATGCCTCCGATCGCAATGCCGATTCCCAAACCCCGTGAATCAGCGGGCACCCAATTGGCGACGGCCCGATTGAATGAGGGCAGTGCGACGGCTTCTCCCATGCCCAGGGCAAATCGCACGGTAATGAGCGCCCCGACGATCCCCACCGCGTCGGCTAGCGACGAGCTTGCGGCGAGCGCCGTCCACGCCGTGCAGACGGACCACCAGATCAAGGCTGCCGTCAGCACGGCTCTCGCACCCCAGCGGTCTGCCAGCCATCCACCTGGGATTTGAAACAATGCATATCCGACGACAAACGCAGAGAACACCCAGCCCATGTCCTGCTGCGTGAGCCCGAGAGCCGGCATCATCTGGCGCGCCGCGACAGAAATGTTGACCCGATCCATATAGGTGACGACACTGGTGCAGAACAGTAAGAAGAGAATCAGCCAATGGATGGGAAGCGTCCGAGCGGGATTGATCACGCGATGTTGACCGCCGATGGAGAGACGAACGGTGGCGGATTATAGCGGGTCTTCCCGATTGTCGCCAGGAGAAATGTATCAGTAGTAGATGAAAATCTCCTGTTGGTTCGCGGACTTGCTGGCTTTCAGGGGGGTGATTCTGTAAGATGACCGCAGGCTTGTTGCAGTCGTGTCCTCTCGTCCATCCGGGATGTTCCCGACACGTCGTAAGCGACGCGCCGGTCCTGATCGTTACATGAAGGGCCGAGAGCGGGTGGCCAGTGCTGACCTATCGTCCACAGCGGAGAAACTGAGTGTCCCCGATTCGTCTCGTTGTCGCCCTTATCACACTGATTGTGGTCGGAGGCGTCGCTTTTCTCTGGTTGTCGCCCTCCCTGACGGGCGAAGACTATCTCAAGGACTTTTTCCTCCATCAGCTCGAGCAGAATCTTGGCCGGAAGATCGAGGTGCATCGTATCAAGCTGGTCATCTTTCCCACGATCCGGTTGGAGATGAAAGACATCATCATTTATGACCGCAACGCCGAGAGCATCATGCTCTCGGCGAAGAAGCTGGATCTCGTTTTGCGGCTCGTTCCCTTGCTGCGTAAACAGGTTGTTGGGAAACGATTGCTCGTGGAAGACCCGACGTTCACGATTCGACGTGACCGTTCAGGTCGCTGGAACTTCCTCGATCGCGACAATCCCTTGCCGACCGAGGACGACGAAGCGCTCCAAATGATGGCGCGGATCTTCCGCATCCGGGAGGCCACGATTGTGAACGGT
>DASTQY010000026.1:0-9736 GCA_035761525.1 Nitrospira sp.
CCGCGCGAGCGTGACGTATACCCAACACCGCTCAGAATGATCTTTCCGAGCTAGCTGTTCCCTCCCACAAGGATCGGCCTGGATCAGCCCAAACGTGCCTATCTAAAAGTATTAGTCTCGTGTGCCGCCTTCCGCGAGCACAATGACTGACCAGGCTGATAACTCTATTCCCATTCGATGGTGCTCGGCGGTTTCGAGCTAATATCGTAGACGACGCGGTTCACACCTTTCACCTCGTTGATGATTCGATTGGACATCCGGCCGAGGACCTCGTTGGGAATCTTCGCCCAGTCGGCCGTCATTCCGTCCAGGCTCGTTACGGCGCGAATCGCCACGACATTCTCATAGGTTCGCTGATCACCCATCACGCCGACTGTCCGGATGGGCAGCAGCACCGCAAACGCCTGCCAAATGTCGCGGTAGAGACCGGCGCTTCGGATTTCCTGGTCTACGATCGTCTCTGCCGCACGTAAAATGGCCAGCCGTTCCTTCGTCACGGAGCCGAGCACTCGAATCGCCAACCCGGGACCGGGGAACGGCTGACGCCAGATGATCTCATCCGGCAAGCCTAGCTCTTTTCCCAACACGCGCACTTCGTCTTTAAACAATTCACGCAGCGGCTCGATCAACTTGAGCCTCATTCGTGCCGGCAGTCCTCCAACGTTGTGATGGGTCTTGATCGTCGCAGACGGGCCTTTGAAGCTGACGCTCTCAATGACATCCGGATACAAGGTTCCCTGGACCAAATACTTGACGCCCTTCAGCTTCCTGGCCTCGGCCTCGAAATTCTTGATGAACAGACGCCCGATGTTCTTGCGCTTTCGCTCCGGATCAGTCACGTTCTTTAAGCCCGCCAGAAACTCTTCGGTCCGATCGAGCATCCGGAGATTCAGATGCAGCTGTGAGGCGAAGGTCTTCTGCACCTGATCGCGCTCGCCTGCTCGTAGGACGCCGTTGTCGACAAAGATGCAGGTGAGTTGATCGCCGATCGCCCGGTGGGTCAGGGCCGCGGCCACTGATGAATCCACGCCGCCGCTCAACGCACAAATGACACGCTCACTGCCCACCTGCTCTCGGATCTGTTTGACCGCCGTTTCCACATAGGACTGCATGGTCCAGGTCGGTTTGCTGCCGCAAATTTGATACACAAAGTTCCGCAGTAATCGGGTGCCTTCCGGGGTATGGGCGACTTCAGGATGGAACTGCAGGCAGTACACCCGCCGTTTGCCGTCGACTCGCTTCATGGCGGCGACCGGAGAATTTTCCGTATGGGCAATGGACCGGAATCCCGGCGGCATCCGTTCGATACGGTCGCCATGGGACATCCAGACGACCGTGGAGCGGTCCTTGCCGATGCCGGCAAACAAATCACTCGCATCGTCTATGGTCAGGTCAGCCCGACCATATTCACGGCGCTTCGACTTCGCGACTTCCCCGCCGGAAAGATGTGTCACCAGCTGCATGCCGTAGCAGATGCCGAGAATCGGAATGCCCTGATCGAACAGTTCCTTCGGAACGACCGGAGCCTTCTTTTCGTAGACGCTGGACGGACCGCCGGAAAGCACGATGCCTTGAGGTCTATAGGCTAAAATCGTGGCGAGTGGAACGGTGCACGGAAGGATCTGCGAATAAACCTGCGCTTCCCGAATCCGTCGCGCGATCAACTGGGTGTACTGAGAGCCGAAATCGAGGACCAGGATTCTATCGTGCCAGAGTTCCATCTTTGACAAGAGCGTATCGTGTTTATCTGATGGCTGTTAACAACAGAAAAGAAACGGCAGGCAGAGAAGGCAGCGTTCAGCGACCGTTCTATCGGCTAGACGCCAGACGCCGTTCGCGCCCGTTTATTCCCAGTCCATGCGATAGTTCGGCGCTTCTTTGGTGATGATGACGTCGTGCACATGGCTTTCGCGGAGCCCCGCAACGGTCTGGCGGATGAACGACGCGTTCTTCTGGAGTTCGGGAATCGTTTTGCATCCGCAATAGCCCATCCCGGACTTCACCCCGCCCACCAATTGATAGATGACAGCTGACAGCGGACCCTTGTAGGGCACACGTCCTTCGATCCCTTCGGGCACCAGTTTCTGGGCCGGGCGCCCGCTCTGGCCGTATCGATCGCCACCGCCTCGTTCCATCGCGCCGATCGATCCCATGCCGCGATAGACCTTGTAGGTTCTCGCCTGATAGAGCACCGTCTCTCCGGGCGACTCCTCGGTGCCGGCCAGCAACCCGCCGAGCATCACCGCTGAAGCGCCAGCCGCGAGTGCTTTGCTGATGTCGCCGGAAAATTTGACGCCACCATCCGCCACGATCGGCACGCCACTGCCATCAAGCACCTTCGCGCAATCGGCAATCGCCGTCAGTTGAGGCATTCCGGAGCCCGAGACAATGCGTGTCGTGCAAATCGAGCCCGGTCCGACGCCGACCTTCACGGCATCGACCCCGGCCTTCAGGAGATCTTTCGCTGCCTCGGCGGTGGCGATGTTCCCGGCGATTAGTTCGAGGGACGGATGCTGTTTCTTGATCATCTTGACTGTTTCGAGCACCGCCTGCGCATGGCCATGAGCCGTATCCACTACCACCAGGTCCACGCCGGCTTTCTTCAGTTGGGTAAGCCGATCCTCGGTGTCCGGCCCGACGCCCACCGCTGCACCGACACGCAACCGTCCATGGGCATCTTTACAGGCGTTGGGGTATTTGATCCGCTTTTCGATATCTTTAATGGTAATGAGTCCCTTGAGGTCACCTTGCTTGTTGACGACCGGCAACTTCTCGATCCGGTGTTCGTGAAGAATCTCCCGGGCCTTTTCTAGGCTGGTCCCTTCAGGCGCCGTGATCAGTTTGTCGCGTTTCATGACCTGGCTTACTTTAAGATCCAATCGCGTCTCGAACCGGAGATCGCGATTTGTGAGAATCCCGACCAGTTTCTTGTTCTTGGTCACCGGGATACCCGAAATCCGGTATCTCGCCATGAGTTCGTGGGCGTCACGGATCGTTTGATCCGGTGAGATGGTCACCGGGTCCAGGATCATGCCGCTCTCGGATTTCTTCACCCGGTCGACTTCCGCCGCTTGGTCGGTCGGCGTCAGCACGCGATGAATGATTCCCACCCCGCCTTCTCGCGCCATAGCAATGGCCAGTCGTGACTCGGTGACCGTGTCCATCGCGGAACTAATAATGGGAATATTGATCTGAATGTTGCGCGTGAGGTGGGTACGAACGTCGACTTCGCTGGGAAGAACAGCGGACTTCGAGGGCACGAGAACCACGTCATCATAGGTGAGTCCGAGGCGTGGTTCTTTCTCGAGCATGGTCCTCCCGTTCTCCGGCCGTCAGGCCTTCTGTGGTTGTTGAGCCTTTTCGATTTCGGCCGCCGCTTCCGCTTCTTCCTGGAGCCGCTCGCTCCCTTCGTCGGCCGGCATGAACTGCTGCACCCGCATGTTGCCGCTGTCGACGGCAAAGACGCTGCCTTTAGCATCGACCGCAATCCCGTATGGGAAATTGAATTGACCGTCCCCGTTCCCGTAGCCGCCCCATTGCGTGATGAAATTGCCTTCCTTATCGAATTTCTCGATGCGATGGTTGCCGGTATCCGTTACATAGACGTCCCCCGCACCGTCGACGGCAATACCCCACGGTGACCGCAATTGACCGGCCTCTTGCGACAAGGGACTGCTGGCATGCCCCGCCTCGGCGCTGCCGCCCCATTTCGTCAATAACTGCGGCAACACGTTCGTGCTGGTATCGAACTTCTGAACGCGGTGGTTGCCCATATCGACCACGTAGACGGCCCCATCGGATTGATCGACGGCAACGCCACGGGGGAAATAGAATTGCCCGTCACCATTGCCGAAGCTGCCCCAGGACATGATGAACTCTCCAGTCATGTCGAACTTCTGGACACGGAAGTTGGCGCTGTCGACGACGTAGACGTACCCGCGTACGCGGTCTACGGCAATACCCCAAGGCGAATTGAACTGCCCTTCGCCGTTGCCGCGCGAGCCGAACTTCATGAGATAGCCGCCCAGTTTCCCATCAAATTTCTGAACCCGGTGGTTGTTCGTATCCACGACCCACACGTCTCCTTTGCCGTCGCAGGCAATGCCCGTCGGATTGTGGAAATTTGCGTTGGCTGAGCCGAAGTTCCCCCACAGGATGATGAAGTTACCGGCGTTATCAAACTTTTGAATCCGATTGTTGCCGTTGTCGACCACAAACAAGGAACCCTGCTGATCGATGCACAGACCGTAGATCGGCGCCATGAATTCCCCGCCGTGCAGGAGTGAGGCGCCGCGGCCGGAGCGTCCCCACCTCGACACGCAGAGATAACCGGATGTATTGACCAGAATCGTGGCACTCGCCGGAGTGGAGACGTTGCCGCCGACGTCCTTGAACCATACAAAGATCGTCTTCTGACCGTCGCCAGGAGAGAGGATGAAGGGAATGGTAGCGCCGAACTTCAATGATGGCGTGACCTCCACCCACCCGGGCGTCCCGGCCATCGGGGTCATGGGCGCTTCGGATACATAGTAGGCCCCGACGCCGGTATCGATGTCGTTGGCTGAAATGGTGACCACCACTTCGGGCGAATTCGTCATGAAGGCGCCGTGATTGATCACGGCATACGGGTTTTGCGGAGCCGTAATGTCGATCAGCACCGGCGTGGCGGTGACAACGCGTGACAACTCACTTTCGACGTCGCCGTCGAACATCGCCGTCACCGCATAATAATACGGCGTATCGTTCGTCAGTCCGGTATGCGTGAAGGGATTGGTCACGCCTTCGATCTTAGTTCCACTTTGGGTCGTCAAGAGCGGCGAGGTATTGAAGTACAGGTTGTAAGAGACGGCACCGGGTACTTCAATCCAGCTGAGAAACGTCTCCGTATCGCCAGCCTTTACCGCAACGTTGCTCGGAGGCGGCGTCGCATTGGTTCCCTGCGACTTGGGCCTCTCTTCCTTGCCCCTGTTGATTTCCTCGTCGGTCGGCACGTACTTGAGGATTCGATTGTTGCCGCTGTCCACCACGTAGACGCAGCCCTCTTTATCGACCGCAATCCCGTAAGGAAAGTTCAATTGCCCTTCGGATTTGCCGCGATTGCCCCACGCGCACAGAAACGTCCCATTTCCATCGAATTTCTGAATGCGATGGTTGCCGGTATCCACGACATAGACGTTGCCCAACGCGTCGCAGGCGATGCCCCATGGCGCTTTGAACTGCCCGGGTCCCGCTCCTTCCCTGCCCCATTTGGTCAAGAAGCTACCACGGGCGTCGAACTTTTGAACGCGGTTGTTGCCTTCATCGGCCACATAGATGTTCCCGACAAAATCCACTGCCACTCCACGCGGGAAAAAGAAGGCCCCGTCAAAACTCCCGTCGCGACCCCATTTCAAGAGAGGCGTCCCATCCGCTTTGAACTTTTGTATGCGTGCGTTGCTGGTATCCGAGACATACAGATTGCCGTCTTGATCCGTCGCGAGCCCCCAGGGCACATCGAATTTGCCCATATCGGCGCCACGCCACGCAAAGCCAAACTTGCCCCAGGCCTGCATGACGTTGCCGTCGAGATCAAACTTCTGCACCCGGTTGTTGCCGCTGTCGGCGATGTACAGGCTGTCGTTCGCCCCGACCGCGAGGCCGCGTGGATAATAAAAGCTGCCTTCCTGAGACGACGGCTCGCCACCCCAGCGCGCGACGAAGTGTCCCGCCTTGTCGAACTTTTGAATGGAGTGATTATCGGTATCAGCGACGTACAGATTGCCGTCCTTGTCCAGCGCAATGCCGGTCGGCGAGCTGAATTCTCCGTCGTCGACGCCTTCCTGGCCGATGCACGCGGCGAGCAGATAGGGAGAGGGAATCGCCATCACTTCCTGCGATTCCAGACTCTCACCTTTCGCGGTCACGACGGTGACGACATAGTGATAGCAGGTGCCGTTGGCCAGATCATCGTGGATGAAGGGAGACTGTGCCCCCTCGAGACAGGTGGCCTTTTCCTTTTTCACTCCGATGACGGTTTTGAAATCCTCTGGACCGGCGATGGGACGCGTCAGCTCAGAAAACTTGATGTGAACGCCCTTGGTCGTCTGGAAGTAGAGATTGTAGTACAGGGCGTCAGGAACGGGGTCCCAGCTAATGGTAATCCGCCCATTCCCGCACTTGGCTGCTACGTTCGCAGGTGCCGGAGGGAGTTCCTCTTCCTCTATGATCGAATCGCCGGCGCCCCATTCTCCGTGAGTGCCTTCCACTGTCAGCGGCGCACGATCGAACCGAAACATCTCGTCCAGCAGCCATGCTTTGATCATAGGTGGTGCCTCTTGTTCCTCGACAGGGTTACAACCAAGAAACTAGCATCTTTCAATGAGTTACACAGGATTGGGGAGTCTAACAAAGCGAAAAGCTGAAATGCAAGGGAGAGCCTTCCCTCCCATCGATTTCCCCTCTCATATCGCCGCATAGAACACGTAGCCTGACAGGTGGCCCTGCAAGGAAGTGTCCACGGTCTCCTGAGAAGGAAATACTGAGAGTGCCGCCACTCGTGCAATGACGTGGCCGGACCAACAACCGAGATCTGGATCGAAGACTTACGTCTGCTCGACCGGCTCAGGGATCAAGGCCTGCGATTCCCAGGACTCCAAGTCCTGCTCGGAATTCGGTGGCTCTTGCAGGGTGACTTCGTTTGCTTCCATCGGCAGCAGCGCCTGCTCCGCTTCGCCCAATTCCTTAAACTCGCGTAGCGGCGGCAACTGGGTGATGTCCTGCAAACCGAAATGTTCGAGGAAAAATTTGGTCGTCCCATACATAATGGGACGGCCCGGCACCTCTTTACGGCCCACGATGCGGACCAGTTTCCGTTCGAGCAGCGTTCTCAAGACCCCTGACGTTTCGACACCACGAATTTCTTCAATCTCTCCCCGGACCAGCGGTTGTTTGTACGCAATGATGGCCAGCGACTCAAGCGCAGACCGGGACAATTTCTGAGCCGACTTGGCTTTGTCCAACCGCTTCAACCAGGGCGCATAGTCAGACTTGGTCACGAGTCGATATCCGCCCGCGAGTTTCACAAGCTGGATTCCCCGGCCTTCTTGAGCGAGTTCCTGTTCAAGCGCCTTCAGCGCTTGCTCAACGTCGGACTTTGAAACTGTTCCAATCACGGTGGCCAACCGCGAGACCGGCACCGGTTCCGTGGACACGAACAATAGCGCTTCGACCACACCGATCAACTCACGTCCTTTCAGCGCCTCTTCCTGTGGTTCAATCTGAGCCGCGCCCGTTTCCGGCGATGTCGATCCCATGACCCCATTTCCATCGACCGCCGAGCCCTCGTCCAATGCTTCCACTGTGGCTGCATCCTGCAGCTCCGCTAAGTTCATGCCTACCTCCATTCCGAGTCATCCAATTCCGCCGGATCCGGCACCAACGAGAAGGAGCGTGACACCAAAATCGGCCCGAAACTTTCCGCCTGATAAACACGCACCGTTCGCAAACGAATGAGTTCGAGCAACGCTAAGAAGGTCACGATGATCAGCAACCGGTGAGAAGATGCGTCAAACAAAGCCTCGAAGCCGATTGACTCTTGTCCTTCCAGAGCTTCCAAGATGACATTCATCCGGTCGCGGACGGTGAGATTATCGGGAAGGATTTCCAACAGCTTCTTACCGGGATTGCGATTGAGAATCCCCTGCAGCGCGTCCACCAGATCGAACAAACCAATGTTCTCGAGCATCGCCTCGTCGGTGACCGGCGCATCTTTCTGAGGTGTCGCGGGCCGGCTGTAGATCTCCCGCCACATTTTTTCCTGCGTATCCAGCTGGCGTGCCGCTTCTTTGAAAGTCTTGTACTCGAGAAGCCTGCGGACGAGTTCTTCGCGGGGATCCGGTCCGTCGTCTTCGTCTTCAGCGCTTTCTTCCACGGGAAGCAGCATCTTCGATTTGATCTGAAGCAATGTCGCAGCCATCACCAGAAATTCACCGGCGACGGCAAGATTCAGCTCCTTCATTGCCTCGATGTAGCTCAAATATTGCTGAGCAATCATTGCGATCGGAATATCGTAGATGTTGATCTCGTTCTTCTTGATGAGGTGCAGCAACAGGTCGAGAGGGCCCTCAAAGTTCTCGATACGAACTTGGTAGGGCAGTTCAGCTTGTTCGGCCCCGTCGAGCTGGTTATCCACAGGGTGGTTTATACCAGCTTTGGGGAGAGTGAGCAAGGGCCGATCTATTAGTTGTGGTTATCTGGACCGAACCAGATAGGCGACCAGCACGGCACTGAACAGGAGCAGAGAGAGGGTAATGACGTATTGGACCTGGCGATTCTCGATCCCCAGCGAATCAGGATTGGCCGCAGACCGCTTGGCTCGGGTGAATTGCGGTCCTTTTTCGAAAAACGCTTTGGAGAAATCTTCTCGTGCATTGAATTGCGCATCATCGAAATCGGCCGTTGCGCGGAATGTCGCGCGCCGGAAAAAAGCATCGCCATCGAACCGCGTGAAGGTGAAGAAGGCGTCCCCGTCGAACAGCGTCTCGGAGAAATCAGCCAGCTGCTTGAAGTGACTTCCGGAGAATCCTGTCCCCAGTTTGAAATAGGTCCGCGAAAGATTGGCATCCTGATCGAAACGAACTTCGAGGAACTCTGCCATCCCACTGAAGCCGGATTGTTGAAGCGTCACTGGCCCATGAAACTGCGACCGGTGAAATCTCGTGTGGGAGCCGAAGGCCGTTTTTTCTCCGGTCACTTCACGCAGAAAATGACATTGCACGAAATACCCTTCCCGTAAGAACACGGCACCCGACAATGCGACGGGTTGGGTGAAAACAGATCTCGACAGATCGACCATACGCTCGAACGTCGTCCCGGCAAACGTCACCGGACCGGAGAAGACGAGTGCGCCCTCCGCCGCACGATGCGTGACGGTTCCTCGAACCACCGAATCGACGATTGCAACCGGCCCCGCAATGACTCGGATCTCTGTGTCGCCGTCGCCGATGATGCCTCCGACGGCAGGCGGATTCTCACTCATAGGCAGGGCATCAAGTGCAACGTCTCCGCGGATCACGACTCCGGCAAGATCGATGGTCTCGCCACGTTTCAGCGCGGCCACGAGATTCGAGGCATCGACCGCACGAGCCTCTCGCTCGACCGGGGTGCAGCCAGCACTGAGATGGGTTTTGAAGAGCCGTTGGGAACCAGCTGCAGCACTCTCTACGGCGCACTCCGCCGCGGCAGACCCCGCAGAGTACAGCAGCACAACCAGGAGGGCGACAGCTTTAACCGGTCGATTCATGACGGCCCTTATACGAAATGCCTCAGGCTCCTGGCAAGACGGGGAATGATGTTGACTTCCTTTACGAGCCTGAACGGTCTGCTAGACTCTTTCCATGCATGTGCGCACACTCATCGCTGGCACGCTCTTAGTTGGTGTATTTTTGCAGACTGCCATTGCCAGTTACGCCATCGATTACCTTGAAGTACCCGTCCTCGCAGCCGTTCGCTATAACACTCTGGGCGCCTTTGCAATCATGTTGATGGGGTGGGACAAAAAGTCTGATCCGAATGCGGTTCAACTTCAGGTGTACATTGCAGGCGTTCGTTACGGGAAAAATCACCTGGGATCCATGGCCCAGGCGTTCGACTACGCGATACAGCGCACCCCTGCAGTGATCCATACAGGAACCGTCTTTGTCCAAGGGGTTACCGATCTGCCAACAACGAGTGATGGTCCAAGCGCCGGTGCGGCCAT
>DASTQY010000027.1:0-3096 GCA_035761525.1 Nitrospira sp.
CGCCCCCGCTGACCACGGTTACGGTCGGCACACCAGCTTCCTTAAACGGCACATGATCGCCGCCCGGGAAAAAGCCGAACACATCCAACTTGTCCGAGAGACCGGTCAGCTGACCGATCCGTTCTGCCGTGCTTTTCTCAAGACCCGTGACTCCCACCGTTAACCGACCATTGCCGGCCCCGGCATGATCGACGTTGATCATGCCGATCGTTTTCAGCAACGGGACGATCGGTTGTGTCACATAGAGTCGCGAGCCTAGGAAACCCTGTTCTTCCCCGCTGAACGACACAAAGAGAACCGACCGCTTGGGTGCTGCCGGGGCAAGAGAAAGGACTCGCGCGATTTCGAGCAGCACGGCGGTGCCAGATGCGTTATCGTCCGCCCCGGAGAATAACAAACCCGCTTGCCGACCGAAGTGGTCTCGATGCGCTCCTACCAGCACGGTCTCATCGCTATTCACCGTATGGCCTCGAATGATGGACGCGACGTTATAGAGGGTCCCGGTCTCAAGACTGCTCGTCCATCTCATCTGGGCCGTGACATCGGTCACCACAGGCTTTGAGAGGCCGGTGCGGTTGAGTTCTTCCTGGATGTTACGGAGCGTCGTTGTTCCTGTTGCTCCCTGTTCGAGAATCCATTCGGCTGTCTCGGTGCTGATCCACGCGCCCGGCAACTGTGTGGTGCTTGCGGTCGTGGAGTAGAACGCACTGGGCGCACCTGTCACGCCCCGGCGTTGTTCATAGGCGGTTAAGATGGGCCCGGTGGCCAGGAGATAGCCGATCGCCCCCTTCTCCTTTGCCACACGCTCCTTCTCCGCCTGCGCCACGACTGCAGTATACCGATCGGGTTTGCCCCGAAGAAATAAAACGATTTTGTTGCGTACGTCGACGCCGGCATAATCGTCGATGCCGCGAGATGGATCGGCGATTCCGTAACCGACGAACACGATTGGGCCACGGACATCGGCCGAGGGAGAGTCGAGGACGGGCAAAACCTGCGTGCCTGTCACAAGCGAGCGTCGTTCCTGCGGTCGCACGAGCTCAATCAGCACGTCCTCGCCGATTCTTCGCGTGGGCACCGAGGCGGTTTGTTTCCATTCTTGTTGTGGGAGCGGGTTGGTCAGGCTTTGCAGTGGGGTCGCTGGTGCTCGATGCAGGCGGAGTTCGGAGAACCGATTAGTCACGAACGAGGCTGAACGTTCGTCTTCCAGGGTGCCTGTTTGCCGGCCCGCAAGGGTCGGCCCACTCAATACTCTGATATCCGCCAGCATGCGCTCAACGGAGATCTGATCTAATGCGGCAGGAAGCCAATCGGATGACGAGATCGATGCGTCGAGCGGAGAGCCGGCAAAAACAGAGGTAAGGCAGATGCAGTGTAAACAGAGAGCCAGGAATAGGTGAATGAGCTTCATGGCGTCCACATGTTGACCGGCACTATAGCACGGACTGTGAGAATCATTGCAGGGGAGGAGTCGGCAAGATACTATGGCCAGCGCCGAGCGGAAGGATTCATTTTCGATCCATCATGAGTGAACGAGCTTTCAATCGCCTCGCTTCCGAGTCAAGTCCCTATCTTCGACAGCACGCGAACAATCCGGTGGACTGGTATGCCTGGGGTGCAGAAGCGCTCTCCCGTGCCAATGCGGAAGACAAACCTATCTTGCTCTCGATCGGTTATTCCGCTTGTCATTGGTGCCACGTAATGGCACATGAGTCGTTCGAGAACGCTGAGATCGCTGCACTGATGAATCAGCATTTTATCAACATCAAAGTGGATCGAGAGGAGCGTCCGGATCTCGACGACATCTACCAAAAGGCCGCGCAGGTATTTACCGGTCGGGGCGGCGGTTGGCCGCTCACCATGTTTCTGACGCCCGCGCAAGAACCCTTCTATGGAGGCACCTACTTTCCACCGGTGCCCCGCCACTCTCTTCCGGCCTTTCCTGACGTCTTGCGTGGAGTGCTCGAAGCCTACCGTAGTCATAAAGATGAAGTGCAAAAAAACGTTGAGCGCGTGAAAGGCGGTTTGCTCAGAGTGGGGGTTCCCACGGAGCCGTCCAAGGCGGTGACCGAGCGACTTCTGGAACAGGCGGTCAGCGAACTTGGTCAGCTGTTCGATCCTCTCCATGGCGGCTTCGGTGAAGGGCCGAAATTTCCAACCGTTCCACCGTTGAGTCTGATGTTTCTGCAGTCTGTCAGGACGAAAGACTCAAGGCTCCTCGATATGGTTCTTCTTCAGCTGCGGAGAATGGCGGGTGGGGGCCTGTACGATCATCTTGGCGGAGGGTTTCACCGGTACTCCGTCGATGCAGAATGGAAAATCCCACATTTCGAAAAGATGCTGTACGACAACGCCCAGCTTGTGCGGCTATATCTCGACGGATGGCGGCTGACGAAGGAAGAACGGTTCCGCCAGGTCGTGGAAGAGACGTTGGACTATGTACGACGTGAACTGATGCATTCGGACGGCGCCTTCTTTGCCGCACAGGATGCCGACAGTGAAGGCCGGGAAGGTGCATACTTTACGTGGACCCATGATGAAATTGTATCTGAGCTTGGATCGGACTTGGGCGGCGAGTTTTGTCGCGCCTACGGCGTCACGGCGGAGGGGAATTTCGAAGGGAAGAACGTGCTTCACCGGCTCGAGGGAGGACGTCTGACCACCGAAGAACAGGAGGCAGCTGAATCGGTATTGAAGCCGGCTAGGGAGAAATTATTGGCGGCGCGAGAGCGACGGGTCAAGCCACAGCGTGACGAGAATATTTTGACCGGTTGGAATGCCATGATGATCTCTGCCATGTTCGACGCTGCATTGACGTTGAACCAGCCGACATATCGCGCTGCCGCCGAGAAGGCGCTGACGTTTCTCCTAGACTATGCGTTCGTGCACGGGCGCGTATACCATACGGTTGTCGAAGGGAAGGGACGACTCAATGGGTATCTCGATGACGCGGCCTGGCTAGCGGTCGCACTGCTCGATGCGTTCGAAGCCACCTCTCATCGCTGGTATTTGGACCAGGCCCGGCTCGTGACTGACTCAATAGAATCCAATTTCTGGGACGAGGCAGGCGGCGGAGGCTGTTTCTTTACCAGTCAC
>DASTQY010000028.1:0-5828 GCA_035761525.1 Nitrospira sp.
GGAAAATGTGCGGGAGCCCAATCCATCAAGACACCGATTCCTGCTTGATGCGCCGCATCGACGAAAGCCATGAAATCTTCCGGAGTGCCGTAGCGGCTCGTCACCGCAAAATACCCGGTCGCTTGATAGCCCCAGGAAGCATCGAATGGATGTTCAGTCACAGGCATGAGCTCCACATGCGTGTATCCCATATCCTTCACGTAGGGTATGAGTTTTGCGGCCAGCTCACGATACGTCAACCAGCGGTTGTGCTCTTCGGGAATGCGCATCCACGAGCCGAGGTGGACTTCATAGATGGTGACAGGTTCCTTGAGCGGATTTTGGCGGCGCCGGTTCTCCATCCAGGCCTGATCGTTCCACCGATAGGCTGAGATGTCCCGTGCGACTGATGCGGTTTTTGGTCGCAGCTCCGATGCGACGGCATAGGGGTCTGCTTTCAACAAAACACCGTCGCGGCCACGAGGGCGGATCTCATACTTGTATAAGGTGCCGTCCTCGAGCCCGGGGATGAACAGTTCCCAGAGGCCGGTTGCTCCGCGATTGGTCATGGGATGCCGCCGACCATCCCATTGATTGAAATCCCCCACCACACTCACTCGGCCGGCATTCGGGGCCCAGACAACAAAGTGGATTCCTGTAATGCCGTCTATCCTGCGCACGTGCGATCCGAGGGTCTCATAGGCTTTATAAAAGGTGCCTTCAGCAAACAGATGTAAATCGAAGTCTGAAAGGAGCGGGGCGAAGGCATACGGATCGTAGCGCTCGGACAGCCGGCCCGCATGATCGACCACGCGGAGGCGATAATGCGCCGGCGCCGGCGCAGGCGGCAGGACCGCTTCGAAGAGGCCGGACTCGTGTATACGGGTCATGGGAAATGCCAGTTCGTCGGAGGCTTGGGACAACACCACCGCTTCACGGGCTTCGGGTAAAAAGCTTCGAATGACCAAAGCAGGTAGGCCATTCTGCTGGCTCATGTGAGGTCCAAGAATAGCCAGGGGGTCCCAATGTGAACCAGTGACTAATTGTTCGATGTGCTGTCGTGACAACGCGGACATGACGTTCACACTCCTCGTACAAACCTGCGATCGAGCCGGTCCAGAGCCACTATTATGAAAGAAGAAAGAGCAGATTGCCACAAGCCGCTCGGCTCACGTCCATTGCAAGAGCCGGCCGTCATCTTGATAATGCGACGACCCTAACCGCACAGGAGCCAGCGCTATGCATCCGTCGGAACTCTCCATCGCCCTCTTCATCTTTGGACTGGCCTATGCGGTTATCATTACCGAGCGGATTCATAAAACCATCGTGGCGGTGTCCGGCGCGGCTCTGATGATCGCGTCCGGCGTGGTGACACAAGACGAAGCGTTTTATTCTCATGAATTCGGCGTGGACTATAACGTCGTCTTTCTACTCATTGGGATGATGGTCATTGTCAATATTGTCCGTGAAACGGGACTCTTCGAAGTGCTCGCGATTTGGTCGGCCCAGCGTGCCGGAGCGAAGCCGTTACGATTGCTCATGATGTTGGCCATTGTCACCGCTGCCCTGTCCGCCATGCTGGATAATGTGACGACGGTGTTGTTGATGGCCCCGGTCACGTTGGCGATCACCAAGCGTCTGAACCTGAATCCGGTGCCGTATTTGATCATCGAGGCGGTCGCCTCGAACATCGGCGGAACCGCGACGTTGGTGGGGGATCCTCCAAACATCATGATCGCCAGTAAGGCGGAGCTTGGCTATGTTGACTTTCTCGTCGTCCTTGGACCAATTGTGACGGTCATCATGGCGGTATTCCTCGGTTGTCTCAAGCTGTTCTTCGGTGCGATGCAGGTGGCTCCTCATCAGGCCAACGCGGTGATGCAATTGGATGCGAGCGATGCCGTCCAGGATCCCGTGCTGTTGCGACGGTGTGTCTGGCTTCTTGTGCTGATCAACGTGGCGTTTTGCATCCATGGTGCGCTTCACCTCGAGCCGGCGACGATCGCGTTGGTGGGGGCGAGCGCATTCATGCTCATCGGGCATGCCACAAAAAAGGCGGATGCGGATGAGTTGTCGTATCTCACGGATGTGGAATGGAAGACTATTTTCTTTTTTATCGGTCTCTTTATTCTCGTCGGCGGTCTTGTGAAAGTCGGCGTGATACGGTTCCTTGCCGGTCAGTTGGTATCCTTTACGCAGGGCCATCCCGCAGCCACCACCCTTTCAGTGCTCTGGGGCTCCGCCATTCTCTCTGCGATTGTCGACAATATCCCTTATGTCGCCGCGATGAATCCATTGATCGTCGATCTGGCACGCTCGGCCCACCCCGAGGTTGCCGACTACACCACGCTGGTCCACCAACCGGACATTCTGCCTCTCTGGTGGGCGCTGGCCCTCGGAGCGTGTCTAGGAGGTAATGGAACAATCATCGGCGCCAGCGCCAACGTCGTGATCGTGGATCTGGCCAGAAAAGCCGGTTATCCCATCTCTTACTGGGATTTTTTTAAGCTCGGATTTCCGGTGATGGTGGGGTCGGTGCTGCTGAGCACACTGTATGTATGGCTGCGCTTTTTAAGGTGACACCAGCCCCGCTGAGGCGCGAGGCTGGTCTCTCCATCCCGCATGTTACGTAAAGCACGAGGGGTTGGTTCGGCTATAGTGGACGAGCCGGTCATAGGACAGGGTGCAATCTGCACAATAAAACTCGGACAGTAAGACGTCGTGTTCCTGAATGAAGCAGCGCTGAACATAATCCGCCATCGTGCACCAATCCTGACCTGCTGATCCATCCCAATGCTGTTTCTTGACTCGCTGACAAGCTGGACAACGGTATGTCAGTGGTAGATCGCTCATGTTCGACTCCTGTGGCTTGCCGTGCTCGATTCCCTCGGGAAAGTGTGCGAACGTCATGAGCGTTGCGCAGCTGGGTGCCGCAATGCCATGAACAGAGAATGAGAGGATCAGGCAGTGGCAATGGGAGGACGCAGCAAGCCGTGCTCGCTCAGCTGCCTGAGGGCAGTAGCCGAGCTCTCGCCGGCTGATGAAGCCGAGAGCGCAGGGACGAGATCAGAAAGAGTGGTAGGCAGTGAAAGACCTTCGAGAAGCGGACCGTCTGTCTGATCGAGTGGAAATTCCATTGTCCAAAGCGTCATGGTGCTGCCGAGCACGTACATGACCAGGCAGAGACACACCAGCCCGATGCCATAGCACACGATTCTGCCGAACCTCGATCTTCGTTCAAGCAGCATGGGCCTGCTCCAAGAGGGGGACAGTCTAGGATCGCGCCATTCATATGTCAATGCCATGGCGGGAAGATCATGCGGCCGGCAAAATCTTCAAGCCGGCCTCGACAAACTTCTGTTCGATGCCGAAGCGCAGCTCACTGGCCACTTCGTTAGGATCAACGTCCAGCCTAATCTCGAGCCAATAATTCAACGTGAAGATGCGGCCTTGATTGCCGAATTCATCGAGCAACACTTGCGGTTTTGGCGTTTTCAAGACCTGACGATGACTCGCCGCGAGTCCGGCGAGAAGATCCATCACCAGTTGGGTGGATGAGTCATAGGGAGCGCCGACACGAAGGGAAAAGCGACCGATGCGGCTCGAGTAGGTCCAGTTGGTGAGATGGCGCTCGAGAAAACTGCTGTTCGGAATCAAGGTAACGACGCCTTTCGCATCTCGGACGGTGGAAGACCGCAGACCGATGGTCGTCACGCGCCCGCGCACGTTCTCCACTTCAATGAGGTCGCCGACCCGCAAGGGTCGTTCAATCAGCAGGAGGATGCCGCTGATGACGTTTTTCAATAGGTTTTGAGCGCCGAATCCCACTCCGATGGCAAAAGCGCCGCCCAAAAAGGCGAAAATGGTCAATGGAATCTTGACCCAGACGAGGCTGGTCACGATCAGGATGGTGAGGAGCAGGGCCTGGCTCCACTGGCGCAGAAGATTCGCCACTTCGGGGGCCATTGCGAGGCGGTTGACTGCGAGCCGGCCGATCTGCGTGGCCAGGTACAGACAGAGCCAGTATCCGATCGTGAGGATGATCAGCGCGGTCACGATCTTGCCGACCGTGACGCTGCGATGGCCGGTGATTTTCTTGCCGTCTACCTCGATCGTGTCTTCGGCGTCGAACACTTCCCAGTGCCAGGTCGTCTTGGCGCGGTCCCAGGCGCGCTGCCACCACTCCTCAACACGGGCCGTCATGGGAAGTTCTTTCTGCTGTCCTTTGAATGCCGACTTCCAACGCTCGAGGAATCGAGAGGTCTGGTCGAGACGTTGGAGGCCGTAATTATAGATCGCTTCGCGTTCCCGGTGTGCCTCCAGCAATGCCCGTACGTGGTTGCGGTCCTGGCCGGGCCTGCTGTTTTTGACACGCGACTCCAACTCGCCAATTTGCCCCGAGACGATGCTCAGTTGCTGCCGCACAGAATCCCGTGACGCCTGCAAGTTCGTGAAGAGTGGCGTAAAGCGATCATAGGCTTCTCGGGCTTTTCCCGGTTCGGGGTTGTGCATGATGGCGAAGCGGCTTTCCCACAACTGCCGCTCGCTGTCTACCACGTCGAGCAGCAACTGCCACAGATCGCTCTTCAGTGCCAGATTGTCGGCCTGGATGCGGCCTACTTCAGTGCCGGCTTGGATCCGTCGAAGGCTCTCCGGCGGTTTCCCTCCGGCTTTTCCGTTACCCTTGGCCACCCGGGAAGCCAGCTGTCGCTCGAGGTCCCGCAATGCCTCGAACTGGCGGTGACGTGCGGTTGTCGTTTCTTCAAGTTCGTGCGTCAACCCTAGCCGTTCTTGTGACAGGCGCGTCCTGATTTTCTCGAGATCGGGTTCTGTAAAATCAACCAGCGGGTCCACCGTCGACAAGCGACTCTCAGCCGTTTGAAGGCGTGCGCGCGCGTCGGATAGCTCGTCTCCGATGCGGATTTTGGAAAGTTCCGTCGCTTGCAACAATGCCGCTGCGGCGCGTTGGCGAAGCGCTTCAAGGTCGCGTAGCCAGCGATTCCGGTCGGCTCCTGAAGGACTTGTCGTGCTTTCCAAATGTTCAGATGCTTGGCGAAAGCGTTCCTCGGCGGCCTGGAGAGAATCCTTTGCCCGAGTGGAGCGCAGTTCGATGAGAGCCAGTTGGGACTGCAGGCCTTCGACGGCCAGGCGCAGGGCAAAGGCCGTATCCCACAATCGATCGGCATCAAAAATTGTGGGCGGAGCCTCGCCCAGATCCTTCGAGTCGGGCAGAGACCGTCCGACCTCATCCCGGTGTTGGCGAGCCTGCTCGAGACGCAGCGTCGCATCAATCTGCTCATCGGCGCTTCGAACGATATGGTGTAGCAGGGTCCGCCGTTCTAAAAGTTCCGGTTCCGGCGTACCCGGAGGAGCGCCGGTCGCTAAAGCTTTGGGCCGGTTGACCGCATCCAGTTCTGCTTGTGCTTTGTCTCGCTTGGCCCGCAGTTCACTCAGCGACGACGCGTCGTCAGTTGGTGGTTTTGAGGCCGCATCGGAAGCTTTCTCGCTCGGTTGATCGCTCACCTTGAGCTGTCCTTCGGCGTGCGGGCGCAAGCCGAAGACGGCGAACATCACGACCACCGCAAGACACATGCGAATGTGCATAGAAGGAATGGAATGGGATGGATCTATGGTTGGTACCACGGCTGGAAGGGTTGAAGGACTGGTGAAACCCCTTGGGATTGTGTCCGCCGTTTCTGTTCTCACGTAGTAATCCCGTTTCGATCTTCGGATCTTTCCTCATATGAATTGTGTCCGTCATTCTATCTCTCAAAGAATCTTCCTCGGGCATTTGCTAGTCGATCACCGTCTGAGCCTCCATCATAGTGAATGAAGTGGTGCGCGCGTTG
>DASTQY010000029.1:0-3481 GCA_035761525.1 Nitrospira sp.
CGTCAAGAAATGCTAGAATGCCCATCGATGTGCAAAGGCCTGCTCCGCCTTCTCCCGCTCTTGATGTGGGCAATCGGTCTCGGTTTCGCCGTCGTCTCGCCCGCCTCAGGAGCTGACCCCACCGCGATCCGCGACATTCTCGATGAACCGAGCGTCTACCACCTCAGACAAGTGGTGCTGCAGGGAAGAGTCCGCAACGTTCAACCCCTTGATCCTTACAAGCTGCCGGCGGGCACGACCTGTTACGGCGCCTATCTTTTTTATTTGGAAGATGAGACGGCGTCGATCAACGTCGCCGTCTTCGGGCTCTGTGGCGTCCCGACCGTCAAGGATCCAGACGTCGAAGAAGGAACACAGGTCCAACTTCAGGCGACCATTCAAGCTCCCAGCCACGGCGGCTACTACTTGAGTTTTCAAGGTCTCACGGTCGCTGGAGAACGGGAGGGCGTGATCCAAGCCGTAGCCGACCGCATCACGCCGCTCATGGAGTAAATGATCTCCGCACCGGAGTTCAGTATGTCGTTAGGTGCGAGACCTCCTCGGAGAACCCGATGGGTCCTTTTCCTTTGCGCCGTCCTTGTGGGATCCGTCGGCTGCGCCAGCAGTCATGGTCTCTCCCGTGACTCTCTTCAAGACGTGATCTTGCGGGAAGAAGCCGGTTTTCTCGACCCACCGTCGGCAGCGGCCGCTCCTGCTCCGCGCCATGCGCCCACCCTCGGTTTCTATTTCAAACCGACGGCATTCGTGCATCGGGAATTTGAATGGACGAGTCGCGACCGCGATGCGGTACTGACCTGGGCTCAAGGACTCTCGCTGGGCGAGGGAGGGCGGAGCACCGGCTTTCTGACACCATCCTCATTGAAAGGTCAGAGCTTGCGGGAGCTCCGGGCCACTGCTGCGCGCTATGGGGTCGACTGGGTGTTGGTGTTTGACGGGGCCGCCGCCGTCGACCGCTATAACAATTACAAGGCACCCTTGCTGTATTGGACGGTCGTGGGCGCGTATTTGGCCGGCGGTACTCACAGCGATGCGCTGTGTCTCATGAAGGCGACGGTGTGGGACGTCAAGACCGGAGCCCGTCTCTTCGACGAACACGCCGACGCAATCACCCGCACCGTCGGCCCGGCGGCATTAGTCGACGACGGCCGGGAGATTGAACGAGCGAAGACCCGAGCAATGGAAACGTTGCTGCAGCGGCTCACTGACCGGTTCGCCCTGTTGGTCGGAAGGCGTTGATGCCGCCGATAGACGTCTGCAATGCCGTTGCGGTCCGGACGGTGTTCCTGCTCTCGCTGATTACACCGGTTTGCAGCATGGCTCAAACGCCGGTCAGCGAACCCCCGCCCGTGGAGAAGTCATCCGACTGGCATCTGAGCGCGTATGCAGACCTCGCCTACCTGCTGGACTTCAATTTTCCGGAGAACCATCTGTGGCGCAGCCGCAGCACGAGTCAGCGAGTCAACGAACTCGCTCCCAACATGGGCTTTCTCAATCTTACGAAAGAGATGACGACCGATTCGCGCTGGGGGATGGAAGTCGGCATCCAAGGCGGTTACGACGCAAAAACCTTTGGCTTCCTGCAGGGCGAGCCGAGGGTCGGGGGCTCGGATACCCTCCGGCACATACAGCGGGCGAACGTGTCCTATCTCGCCCCCGTCGGAAATGGCTTGAGCATACAAGCCGGGCTGTTCAACAGTTTGATTGGATATGAATCGTTCTTTGCCAAAGACAACGCCAACTACACCCGTTCGTGGATCGCGGATAACACGCCCTATATGATGTTCGGAGTCAATGCGCGCTATCCTGTGAACGACCGGCTGACCATCGCGGGCTTCATCATCAACGGCTACTATCACCTGTCCCGTCCGAATGATCAGCCGAGCTATGGCACGCAAATCGTGTACAGACCCGCCGCAGAGGTCACCGTGACCGAAACGCTCTACGCCGGCCCAGACCAGAATAAGACAGCCTTCGAGTTTTGGCGGTTCTATTTAAACAGTATCGTGGAACGGAAAACTGACGATTTCATCCTGGCGTTTAGCTATGACATCGGAACCGAATCTATTGCGAATCAACCAGGTGCACCTCGGACATTCGTCACGGGAGGCAACGTGGTCGCTCGTTGGCGCATCGATAGTCATTGGGCCCTCGCCCTGCGACCGGAATTCTATTGGGATCGGAACGGCAGATGGACGGGACACGAGCAGTTCCTGAAGGCGGTGACGACGACAGTGGAATATGCGGTGCCGTTCGGCTGGACGAGGACTCGAGCGAGGCTAGAATACCGGTGGGACGAATCCGTCGGGGCCGGAGGCGGGTTTTACAAGGGCGGCGATGTGGCGCCAGGAACACCGGGTCTCACGGCCTCCCAGCATCTTTTGATCATGGCCTTGCTGTGGTCCTTCTACTCACCGTGACAGACAACGGCGTCACAACCGACTACTTTGCCAGGACACACCACATCCGGCGTGTGCCAGACTTTTGATCCGTTACCGGTTCGCCGCTGAAGAAGCTGATCTGCCAGGCAACGATGTCATCCTTTGGATCAGGCGTGCTTGTCCAGTAAATTTCTGATTTGATATTCGAAAAGGGATGACCAGCCGGTAGGGCCGGATCACGCTGGGCCGGATCGATCAGGGTCTTCAGCTCTTCTACAGAAGGACCGCGCCACCCTTTCTGTCCGCCAACTTCCTTGGCCGCACAGCGTTCGTTGGAGCGACTCCACACGTCATGTTCCCGGTCCGGTTCCTGCTCCCAAATCAATCCGGTTTGATTGTCTTTCACCGCGGCGCCGTCCATCACGAGAGAGAACCGGCCATCGCTCGGTGCGGCATGACTCGCATCGGACTGGGACGAGAGCAGAACGAACACAACGCGCAAGAGCATGATCCTCGCAAGCGGACGCGCTGGCTTCTGCATGGTTGGCTCGCCTTCTTCCGGGTACGAGGAAGAGTGTGACGAATGCGGCTTGTCTTTTCAATAGTCAGTCAGGCATGCTCTGCGCGCTTGTGCCGGCTCCAGCTTCGCACCTGTTTCCTATCAGACCATGAAGGAGGCGTTCATGAAGGACGAGGAACGGCGGCGGAGGATTGATGTCCTCGCCATCGGATTGTTTGGACTGGCGGTCGGGGCATTGACACTCGGCATCGCACAGGTTGGGGCAATTTCCGAGTCCAATAAGGTCGGGACCTTGGTCATTGCGCTGATGTTTGGCGGCGTCGTCCAGATATTGGCCGGCATTACAGATATTCAATATCACGAACAACTCGGCGGCACTGCCCTCACCATGTATGGATTTTTCTGGACGACCGTTTGTATCGCGAAGCTGGTCAGCGAAAGCACGTCATTCCACCTCGATATGACGCTCTATGCTCCCATCAATTTCGTCTATGCGGCGTTTTCGGCCGTCATGGTTTACCTCACGGCCTACCGCAATGTGACGCTCTGCATGCTCCACATTGTCATTACGGTGACCTTTTCC
>DASTQY010000030.1:0-5860 GCA_035761525.1 Nitrospira sp.
GCCACGATCATGGCGAGCCTCAGCTTCGGCGCGCTGTGCGTCGCGGGGTGGCTCTTGAGTCTCTGGCAGCATCATGCGCTCGCCTGGATCGGCTTCGCCGTCATCTTCACTCTGGCCGGAGTGGCGCGCATGTGTTCGGCCGTGGCCTTATCGAAAGTCGAAGACGTGCATCACACGTCTCATACCGACCCCACTCCTGGTTTCCGGACATTCCTGGCCGGCACCAGCCTGAGCTTTCGCCGGTTTCTCCTCTTCTCCGGTCTGATGCACGCCGCCGTGTTGATCGCCGCCCCGTTTTTTGTCCTCTACATGCTGCGGGACCTGCACCTCGCCTATTGGAGCTATGGGACCTGGTTGGCCGCAGGCATCTTGGGACAACTCGTCACATTAGGGGCATGGGGCCGGTTCGCCGATCGATTCGGCAACAAAGCGCTGCTGTCCGTGACCGGGTTCATGGTGCCGTTTTTGCCGATGTGCTACCTGGCCGGCACGAATCTCCCGTTTCTGTTCTGTGTGAACTTTCTCGGCGGCGTGACCTGGGGAGGGTTGGCACTGGGCCTTCAAAACTATGTGTTCGACGCGGTGCGGCCGGCGGATCGCGCCAAGGCGGTCGCGACATACAGTACGATCAATGCGCTCGGTTGGTGTGCCGGCGCC
This sequence comes from Nitrospira sp., assembly GCA_035761525.1. Lineage (GTDB taxonomy): Bacteria > Nitrospirota > Nitrospiria > Nitrospirales > Nitrospiraceae > Nitrospira_C. The sequence goes on from DASTQY010000030.1 coordinate 658, forward strand.
TTTGTGGGAAGTTGGCTGGTCAACCTGCTGCCCTCACAGATTGCTATAGGGCAGTTTTCTGTGCCGCTGGCCTCAAACCTGCCGTTGGTGTTTTTCGTGTCGGGCGTGCTGCGGTTGGCGGTGTCGGGCAGTCTCCTGGGAGCCTTCCACGAAGCGCGGGCCGTAGAGCATGCGCCATTCACTCAGCTGGTGTGGGAGCTCCCGTTGCTCAAGCCACTCGCCCAATTCCTGGCGAGTCCGGGGAAGTGACCCTTGTTATCCTGCCCTAGCGCGGCCCCTGCGATGACCGCTCCCGCTCTTCTTGCTTGAGCTTATCGAACGTGTGATCCGCGTGGCCCCGCACTTGATCGGGTGTCGGCTGTGCCATGGGTTTGGGCTCGTGGCTCGAGCAGCCCGCCACCGTCAGGAACACCCCCGCTATCGCCAGCGAACAGACCATGTTCGGTAGGCTTTTCCAACACTGCACACGAAGCGCCATATACAATCCTCCCTCATAGAAAAGGCAGCGCCCTACGCACCCTTGGCCGGAGGCATCATACTCTCCCCTGCCCGGCAAAACCACCAGATTGGCGCCAGGATCAATTGACTGGGCTCCGATGGGCGCGGTATCCTCGACCAAACTGCCACCCTGCATCGAGATTCCATGTCATTGCGCGATCGTCTGACCGAAGACCTCAAACTGGCCATGAAAGCGCGCGATCAACTGCGGATGGATGTCATCCGCATGATCAAGGCCGCTGTGCTCAACAAGGAAGTCGAGCTGAAAAAGGATCTCGACGATGCCGAGATGAGCCGCATCATGACCACCATGATCAAGCAGCGGAAAGAATCGGTCGAGCAGTTCGAAAAGGGTCAGCGCGCTGAGCTTGCCGCGAAGGAACGACAAGAAATTTCCATCATCGAAACTTACCTGCCCCAAGCCCTCTCCGCCGAAGAACTCGCCCAAACCGTCGATGCCGTGATCCGGGAGACGGGTGCCACGTCCGCCAAGGACATGGGACTCGTGATGAAAGCCGTCATGGCTCGTCTCGCCGGCCAACCGGTTGATGGGAAGTCCGTCAGCGACCTCGTTCGCTCCAAACTCAAGTAAGCTAATCGTCGCAGAGTCATCTGCTATACTTGGTGGCGTACTGATGGGCCCCCGCATTAGGAACCACCACGTAGGAGTTTCATGAGTATTCTGATCGTTGACGATTCACCGGATCAGCAGGCTCTCCTGCGCGCCATCCTGAACAAAGCCGGCCATAAAGACCTCGTTAGCGCTGATGGGGCAACGAGCGCGGGAAAGGTGCTCAACCTCAACGGTGATTCCCCCACCGAACACATCGATCTTATCCTGATGGACGTCCTGATGCCCGGACAGGACGGCGTCGAGACCTGCCGGCAAATCAAACGCTGCGCACACCTCCAAGACATTCCCGTCATCATGGTGACGGCCAAGAGTGATCTCTCGAATCTGCAAGAGGCGTTTGCCGCCGGGGCGATGGACTTTATCAGCAAACCTGTCAGCAGCATCGAGCTCCTCGCGCGCGTCTCCTCGGCTTTGCTGCTTAAGCAGGAAATGGACCGCCGGAAAAATCGAGAACTGGAACTGCGCCGCAGCAATGAGGAACTGCAAAAAGCGCTGAAGGAGGTGAAGGTGTTACGTGGTCTCATTCCTATCTGCGCCTCATGCAAAAAGGTGAGAAATGACGGCGGGTTCTGGCAGCAATTGGAAGAGTATCTTGGGGAGCATTCCGAGGCCGAATTCAGCCATGGCCTCTGTCAACCCTGCATTAAAAAGCTTTATCCTGGTGTTTACCAGGATTAGCTGTTACGATTTCTTTACTTTACCGCTACGTCCCTCTCAAGCCGAGGCGCCATTTCCATGAGCATATTGATCGTTGACGATTCTCCAGACGACCGGACCCTGCTTCAGTCGATCCTCACCGCCGCGGGTTATGAACACATCCTGGTCGCCGAATCAGCTGTGACCGCCTTTCATCTCCTGGGACTCGACGGGGGCAAGCAAGGTGCCGCCCGCGTCGATCTCATCCTGATGGACATCATCATGCCGGAAATGAACGGCATCGAAGCCTGCCGGCAGATCAAAGCCGTGGAGCGGTTCCGCGAAACCCCGATCATGATGGTCACCGTGAAAACCGATCCGGTGGATTTGCAGTTAGCATTCGCCGCGGGGGCCCTGGATTACATCGGTAAGCCCATCAATAAGATTGAGCTCTTGACGCGCGTACGATCGGTGCTGCGGCTCGTGCACGAGATCGAGCGGCGGCGGGCGCGCGAACAGGAGCTGCTGGAGGTCATGCGCCAGCTTCAGGAAGCTAATCAGATGCTTCTTCGGCTCTCTTCTCTGGACGGCCTGACCGGCATTACAAACCGCCGGCAATTCGACGATTTCCTTGATCAAGAATGGCGGCGTGCTGTACGTGAATCGACCCCGCTATCCCTGATCATGCTGGATATCGACCGGTTCAAGATCTACAACGATACCAATGGCCATACGGCCGGCGACGAGTGTCTACGCCAAGTTGCCAATGCCATCTCTGGCGCTGTCAACCGGCCGGGCGATTTGGTCGCCCGGTACGGCGGTGACGAGTTTGTCGTGGTGCTTCCCGGCACGGCGACGGATGGAGCCGCACAAGTCGCAGAGACCTTGAGGAAGCGGATTGAAACGCTCGGCATTACCCACTCGGAGGGCGATCACATCACGATCAGCGTGGGATATGCCAGTATCATTCCCAATCGAAATGCCTCTCCCACCGATTTGATCAAGGCCGCGGACCAAGCGCTTTATCAAGCCAAACAGGAAGGCCGCAACCGGGCCAAGCAGGCCGGCATTCTGACACTCGTTCCCCACTCAGACGACGAGTAGCTTGGCCGCGCCACCACGCGCCCTGACCATGCCTCGACCTCACGCGCCATCTCGAAAACCCCCTCGAACCTCACGCCGTCCCACACTTGCCCAGACACAGACGGCACTTCGCCGCGAACAGGCCGCACGCCGGCGGGAAGCGCTTCAACACCGCCAAACCGAGCAGGCGCTGGTGGTGGCCAAAGAAGCTGCAGAAGTCGCGAACAAAGCTAAGAGTGACTTTCTGGCGAGCATCAGCCATGAAATCCGTACACCGATGAACGCGATCATCGGCATGGCCGATCTGCTGTGGGAGACAGACCTGACTCCGGAGCAGCGCAAGTACCTCCGCATTTTCCGGCGCGCCGGCGGCAGTCTCCTGCAGTTGATCAACGACATTCTGGACCTTTCGAAGGTCGAAGCCGGTCACATAGAATTGGAGTCGATCGAGTTCGATTTGGGGGATCTCGTCGAAAAAGCCATTGAGATTTTGGCGATGCGCGCCAATGAAAAAGGCTTGGAGCTCGCCTGCCATTTGGCGCCTGACGTTCCCTGTTCGTTGATCGGCGACCCAAACCGGCTCCACCAAATTCTCGTTAATCTCATCAGCAATGCGATCAAATTCACCGAGACCGGATCTGTCATCGTCGAAGTGACGAATGACGCCGATGAGGCAGGGCCGGGGGCCATTCGTTTTTCGGTCACCGACACGGGAATCGGCATCCCTCAAGATAAGCTTTCTACGATCTTTGAACGCTTCACTCAGGCCCATGCGTCCATCAGCAGACAATTCGGTGGCACCGGTCTCGGCCTGACTATCAGTAAACAGCTCGTGGGATTGATGCACGGCACCATTTGGGCCGAGAGCACTCCCGGACAAGGCAGCATCTTTCACTGCCGAGTCAAGTTTGGGATCAATCCGAGCGCAACGATACGGCCTGCGGCCTGTCCACTCGATTTGCACGACTTGCGCACGTTGGTGGTGGACGATCACGCGATGAATCGCAAAATCCTGATGGAAACGCTGAAGTCATGGAATGCCGACGTCACGACCGTGAGCGATGGACAACAAGCCTTGGCGGAATTACGGCAGGCAGCCCTGTCTTCTCGCCCCTATGGTCTTCTTCTCGTGGACTGTCACATGCCGGGCATGGATGGATTCCAGGTCGTTGAAGCGCTCCGTCATTCGGCAATGGCGGAGGGAGTGGCAATCATCATGTTGGCTTCCGACCATTGGGCAGATGATATCGCCCGGACGTATGACATGGCGCTTGGCGGTTATCTGACGAAACCCATTCGCCGGTCCGACCTGCTGCAGACCGTGAGCATTGCACTCGGTCGAGCACACGGTGTCTCCACGACGTCGACGGTGCGCACGGCAGCGTCGGCTCCCATTGCTTCCAGACCGCTGCACATTCTTCTTGTGGAAGACTCTCCAGACAACCAGGTTCTTGTTCGCTCCTATTTGAATGCCACACCGTATCAACTCGACGTGGCCGAGCATGGTGGCATTGCCGTCGAGGAATTCAAGAAACGACCATATGACGTGATCCTGATGGATATGAACATGCCGGTCATGGATGGGTACGAAGCAACCAAGAGCATTCGAGCGTGGGAACGGACACATGACCTTCCCAAGACCCAAATTATCGCGCTCACCGCTCTGGTTCTGAAGGAGGACGGAGAAAAAATACTTGAAGCCGGTTGTAATGCGCATATGACGAAACCCATCAAGCGGCAAACGCTGCTGGAAGTCCTTCAAGCCTGTGAAGGCTACCGACCGGAATGACCTCCTCAAACGGCAACAACCAAGGGCGTGTGATGGTCGCGATCGATCCTGACTTGCAAGATCTGGTGCCAGGATTCCTCGAAAACCGTCGCAAAGATGCAGCAGCGCTGGACGGCGCTTTGCAAGCTAAGGATCTTCGCACTGTGCGTCTACTAGGTCACCGTATGAAGGGAGATGGCGGAGGCTACGGGTTTCAGGAGATCAGCAGGATCGGCCACGCCCTTGAGCAAGCCGCAATCAGAGAAGACTGGAACACCATTCGCCAGGAAACCGCTGGTCTCACCACCTTTCTTGCCCAGGTCGATGTCGTGTATCGGCGCTGAAGCCAACCAAAAACTTTCGATGCTTAGTCGGACGGACCCTCTCAAGTCACGTGCCACGTCGTGCCGCAACTCCGAGATGTGAACGCGCGAACAAGACAGATTTTCTATTAGAACCGTGTTCACTCCTTGGAGTTCATTGACGTCTCCCGCAAGCAGGCTCCCTTCAACATTTACTGCATGACCACACCCCTCCATCTAGGGACCAGGAGAGCTGTCCCTGACGCCATTTCTTGAAATACT
>DASTQY010000031.1:0-3061 GCA_035761525.1 Nitrospira sp.
TACTGGTGGTCTTCACTAATCTCGGCCCCGAATTCCTTCACATCTTTGTGAGAAGCTTTCTTGAGTGCTAGCGTCCCGAGTGCAATGTCCGCCAACTGTCCTTGGGCAGCCTTTTGCAGGAACGCCGTCTCCTTGGCATCCAGCTTTTGAGCGGCTTCAAGCAAAGCCGTGGTGAGAAATGTGGCGACGAGTACGGCGACATACACGTAACGAGCCATGGAACCTCCGGGGGATTTAGTGGTTGGCAACTCTCTGTACTATGGTCCAGCCAGTCCATGCCAGGAACTAGGAATCGCCTAATAGTAAGCGAATTGTCACTGGGATTAATGGCGGTCAGGCGCTAGGAGGCTGTGTTGGCGCGGAAGACCGTTTGAGAAGACACAAAAATTTATAACGCTGTAGAACCATCCGTTTATAGGGTCTGGATGAAGCGGAGCTATGGCGCCCACCAGGCTTTCACGGTATGATAGCTCCATAAGCAGGGAAATGTTCCGTTGAGCCACGCCGACCGTCCCATCTCTCGCGCCCACTCCGCTCTCGCATCGCGCGTCTGATTCCGTAGGTCTACGCTGCTGAGTCGCAACATCGCATTTCCTCCAGGCTTGTCTTGTGAAAGGCCGCGGCAGTTCACGGACAAAACGCACGACATAGTTGTCAGGATCCTGTCGTGGACCACGGCTAATCACTGAGCTCTTCGTCCTGAAAAGAAAGGCCGCACATGAAAATCGCACAGATCGCCCCTCTTTGGGAAAGCGTCCCCCCCAAGCTATACGGAGGCACGGAACGAATCGTCTCTTACCTGACGGAAGAACTGGTTCGCCAGGGGCATGACGTCACCCTCTTTGCAAGCGGGGATTCTCAAACGCTGGCCCGCCTTTGGGCATCCAGCCCTCAGGCGTTTCGATCGCAATCTGGGATGATCAATCATGATGTGCCACTTGTACTCATGCAGGAGCAGGTCTTCGGCGTAGACGCCGGCAGATTCGATATTATTCATTCCCATCTCGACTTTTTGGGCTTCCCCCTGAGTCGCCGTTGCCCCACCCCGGTGCTCGCGACGTTACATGGACGATTGGATCTTCCCGAGTTAGTACCCATGTACAGAGAGTATGCCGACATGCCGGTTGTGTCGATTTCAAACGCGCAGCGCATACCCTTGCCGAACGTCAACTGGCAGGGCACCGTGTATCACGGGCTGCCTGACCTCTACAATTTTCATCCTAATCCTGGATCCTATCTCGCCTATCTTGGAAGAATCTGTCCGGAGAAACGGCCCGATCACGCGATAGAAATTGCCAAACGGGTTGGCATTCCGCTCCGAATGGCCGCCAAGATCGATCCACACGATCGTGAGTACTTCGAAGCGAAGATTAAGCCGCTGTTGGACCATCCGCTCGTTGAATACCTCGGTGAAGTCACTGATGCAGAAAAGTGCGATTTGCTCGGGAACGCGGCTGCAGTCCTGTGCACATATGACTGGCCGGAACCGTTCGGGATCGTGTTGATCGAGGCCTTGGCTTGCGGAACGCCTGTGTTGGCCTATCGTTGCGGGTCAATCCCCGAGATCATCGAGGACGGTGTCACAGGATTTATTTGTGACAATCTGGATGGGATGGTGGCCGCGATTGACCGGCTGCCGCTCATTCGACGCCAACAATGTCGGGACTCATTCAAGACCCGTTTCACTGTGGACCGCATGGTCCAAGACTATCTCGCCATCTATCAACGAATGGCCGCGACCGTGCGACCAATGGTCCACGTGAATGGGCGATCATCGCGTCTGGTAGATCACAGGCGAATGCCATCAAAGGAACTCGTCTTGCCTCACATCGGTAGCGCGTGACCTATGTGCAACAGCACAGGCTATCAAGAGAACAGCACTCGAGCATGAGGGAGCCTATTAGGATCAAGTGGTAGTTGGCATCTCGCGTTACACCCTGTGATGTCAGAGATGGCGCCTGGTCAATCAGCTACAGCAGCACACCCGCGCTGGATGGATGGCGACCGCCGCATAAAAGGTCCGTTTGAGCGCTCCACTACCCCTTAATAGCGCTTGACTCCGGTCCCTATAGCGCCTAGCCTGATCTAAGACGTATAAAGCCACGCCGACTGTCCTATCCTTCGCGCGTCACACTTCCTTCCTGCGCGATTGATTCCCCGGTCCTCGCCGCTTCCTACGCCAACGTTTTTTCAAGGCATCTCTAAGTCATGTGCATGCGGGCGGCTACCGCCTGCGTTTGAAAAGGTATGCCTTCTCGAGTCGGTCAATGTGTGGTGTACGCGCCCAAGGTCCGCCAACGACAATAAGGAGAGATGCCATGATCACCATGACGCCAACGGCTGAACAAAAGATTCGGGAACTCCTCGTGGAAGAGAAAGATACGATCGGCCTGCGCGTCTTCGTCAAAGGCGGCGGCTGCCATGGCTACCAATACGGCATGGCCTTCGAGTCTCAGCTCGGAGAGGACGATACGGTCATCGAAAAGGGCGAAGTCAAAGTCATTATGGATTCGCAAAGCGCTCCGCTGCTGGCCGGCTGCGAAGTCGATTATCAAGACACCGTGCAAGGGTCCGGCTTTGCCATCAAAAATCCGCAGGCGAAAACCACGTGTGGGTGCGGCAGTTCATTCAGCGCATGACTCGATGGTGCGCAGGAAGCTAGGGAGGTTGATCCATGGATACCGTATCGGTCATCGGAACGAAAAATAGAAAAGGCCAGGTCATCACCGACCCCCGCGTCATGATGAACGAGGCGCCTCGCACGGCGTCGTTCTTCACCGGCAGCGAAGTCATCAAGGAAGCCGTCAGGCGCGCCAACGTCGATATTATGGTGGCCTATCCCATTACGCCCCAGAGCGAAGCGGCCGCTCTTTGCGGCGAGCTCTTTGCCGAGGGCTATATCGGCGACTACTTCCGCGGCGAGAGTGAATTTGCGGTCATGTCGCAATGCGCCGGCTCCGCATTTGGCGGGGCCCGCGTGTTCACGACAACCGCCGGCCCTGGCACCATGCGCGCCATGGAGAATTTCCCGATGTGGGCCGGCGCGCGATTGCCGATCCAA
>DASTQY010000032.1:0-6899 GCA_035761525.1 Nitrospira sp.
CGCTGCGGAGACAAGTATTCCGCCTCACACAGACATCATGTGTCTGCTCCAGGCGGAGCGCGCAAGGAAGTCCCTGCTAACCCGCCCACCGGCAGCGCCGACGGAAGCACAGAGCACTGGCCCTGCTTTTGCAGAACCGGATGCGAAGCTGCTTATCATTATTCACGAGGAGTCTGTCATGGATAATCAGACCAACGAGAGGCGTCCGGAAGTGCTGCGCACCTTGCTGATCGGACGGCGTTCGACGCTCCAGCGAGAAATCGATCACCTGATCGCTCAGCACCGTGACAATCACACGCACTTTCGCGACAACTCTGTCCTCGACGTCGAAGACATGTCCTTGCGCGATGCGACCGGGGCTCAACAGATTGCCTTGCTGGAAGCACGTACACAGGAACGGATTCAGTTGGACGAAGCCCTGCGCAGGCTCGATGAGGGGACGTACGGGATCTGCGAGGATTGCGAGGCCCCTATCTCTCCGGCACGTTTACGCGCTCTGCCTTTTGCGAGACGATGCGTCGGTTGCCAGGAGCAGTTCGAGCTGTTCCAAAACATCGTACGCCGCGAAGACCGTGAAGAAATTTAAAGGAGGCACCATGCGGGAAGCCAAATCAAGACACGACGATATGGAAGATCGGAACATGGATGAGGAAGATGAAGCTTCCGCCGATCTCTTTGAGATGTTGAAGACAGATCATCGTCACGTGCAGGACCTCTTTACTCGATTCGAGGACGCAGACAAACGAGCCCGCTCCACGATCGCCGAGGAAGCTCTTACGGCGCTCGAGGTGCACGCGGCATTGGAAGAAGAGCTTGTCTATCCGGCGATTGCGGAAGTCGTGGAGGAAGAGGAATTAGTCAACGAGGCAAAGGAAGAGCATCACGTGGCGAAACTCCTCATCAAAGAACTGCATAAGATGGACGCGGGAGACGAGGAATTTGCGACCAAATTCAAAGTGCTTGGCGAGATTGTCGGTCATCATATCGAGGAAGAAGAGGGCGAAATGTTCCCCCAGGCCCAGGAAGGTGGTTTCGAGCCGGAGACTATCGCGCAAGAAGTTGTGAAGCGTAGAGAAAAGCTGATGCAGAAATATCAAGGGGGAAAGAAATCGTCGGCCTCCAAGCGAAAAAAGGCTGCATAGAGCGAACCCCGGTCGTCGGGTCTGTGGTCTCGGGTGCCTGAGTGATACAGGGCTAATCCGAGCCGTGGGCCCGGCGTGACCGGCCAGGGTTCAGCAGGACATATCATGCATGTCGGTGACATGTTGCTGTGGGGACTGCTGGCGACGGGCCTGCTGACCACTGTGCTTCGGGCGGGCCAAGCACTCCACCTTACCCGTATGGATACCGCCCTGGTGCTCGGGACCATGGTCACCGGGGATCGTGATCGGGCCAAGATCATCGGCTTCGTCATCCATTTCTTCAACGGGTGGTGGATCGCGACGATCTATGTGCTCTTTTTTCATGCCTTCGGCATGGCCACCTGGTGGCTTGGAGCGCTGATGGGTATCGCCCACACGGCATTCATCCTGGTAGCCGTCCTGCCTTCCCTTCCAGGAGTCCATCCGCGTATGGCTTCGGATTTGACAGGCCCAAGCCCTACGAGGATGCTAGAGCCCCCAGGCTTTATGGCCCTGAACTACGGGTTCCGCACTCCCCTCGCCGTCCTTATTGCCCACATCGCCTATGGCACCGTCCTCGGTGCGTTTTACCAGGTGTAACAGCAGATGAAGCCTCCCGAATGGTCCGGTCCGCTTTACTCGCCTCATGTCTCTTTGCCGGCAATGCGCAGGAGTGCACTGAGATGGGCCACATGGGTTAAGGCCAGAGGGAAGTTTCCGAGAAACGCACCGTCCTGATGACGGATCTCTTCCGGAAACAGCCCCAGATCGTTGCCATGAGCATTCAGCCGGTACGTTAAATCTTCAGCCTCACCCATCCGTCCGGCAAGGGCAAGGGCCTCCACCAACCAAAAACTGCAAGGCAGAAACGCTCCCTCCTCGCGCCCGGTTGCCTGCTCAGCCACATACCGGTAAACCAAAGGCCCGCGTGTGAGCCAGCGTTGAATCGCTAGAATCGTTGATGTCATCAGCGGATCGCGTCCATCGATAAAGCCGACAAGTCCGAAGGTCAGAGCTGCGGCATCCAAGCGTGTCCCGCCCAAGACCTGAACAAAACTCCGCCGCGTTTTCGAGTAGCCGGTTTTGAGCACCGTGCGGGTCAGTGCGTCGCGTGCCTGGACCCAGGGGCCAAGGGAGGCGCGCAGGCCGAGTTTCTTCGTCAGACGCTCGATGCGATCGAGTGCGGTCCAGCACATGACTTTCGAGTGCACATAATGCCGGGGCTCTCCTCGCACTTCCCAGATTCCATGATCAGGATACGGCCATGAAGCAGAAAGGAGATTGCCGACGTCGACAATCCAGCGTCTGGTATCCCGGTCCACTGGATAGCCGGCCTCAACCGATAGGGATAAGGCATCAAGCACTTCGCCGTACACATCGAGCTGATGTTGCTGTGAGGCGGCATTCCCAAAGCGGACAGGCTGTGATCCTCGATAGCCTTCAAAGAACGGCCACGTGCGTTCCGGAATTGAGGCTTCCCCATGGAGAGTGTACATGACTTGCAGTCGAGGATAGGTCAGCGTGGTCGCATGCGTAATCCATTGCATGAAGGCCAAGGCTTCGGCGTGAAATCCCAGTCGAAAAAATGCGTGTGCAGTGAATGAAGCATCCCGCAACCAGCAGTACCGATAGTCCCAGTTCAAATCGCCGCCAATTCGCTCGGGAAGCGATGTGGTGGGCGCCGCCACAATTGCTCCGGACGGCGCATAGCTCAACAGCTTCAGGGTGATAGCGCTTCGGAGAGCCTGATCCTTGAAAGGACCGGCATACTGACAGTGCTCTGCCCACCCGGTCCAATACGCCTGTGTATCCGCGATGGCTGTTTTCGCGTCGGATAGTCGAGGATACACTGCTGGCGCCTCCTCTTCGTAGGCCATCCAGAGGGTGAGACTTTCTCCTCGATCCATGACCACGCGGCCGGTCAGGGCTCCATTTCGGATGTCCATCGGACTGTCCACAGCCACGAACAGCACCGCTCCTCCAAAATCGGCACAATACCCCGCACCCCCCCGAGACTCGAAGCAAGGGATTGTCCGGCCGTCGTGTGGTCTCGGTTTCACGGTCAGGGAAAATTCCACCGTGCCTTCCAACACTTCAACACGACGCAGGACCTGCCGCGATGGGTGCGGAACAGATGCTCGCTCCCCATCGGCAGTCACTGGCATGAGGTCGGTCAACTGGGCGAGGCCATCGGATGTTCGAAATTCCGTGATGAGGACTGCCGTATTCAGCTGATAAAAACGTCGGGTCCGAAAAGGTGCGGTGGGAAGGATGTCGCAGTAGCCGCCATGCTCCCAATCCAGCAGGCGGTTGAAACAAGATGGACTGTCGAAGCGAGGAAGACACATCCAGTCAATGGATCCGCTACTGGAGATGAGCGCACTAGTCCGGCAGTCCCCGATGAGCGCGTAGTCGTGGATCGGAGGATAGGCCGTCAAGGTAGGGCCTCAGATATCACGAACTTTCCAATTCCGATGTGACATCCACACTTGCAAATACGGATCGATGAACAGACGGAGTACGTAACGGACAGACATTCCTTTAACGGCCGGGTCGATCGGAATCCCGGATGCCTGGTGTGGGGTTCCGCGGACGGATGATGGCCGTATCCAGCCGGCATTATCCACGTTCTTGAACGCTTTGCCCGCCTGGAGACGAACAGCAGAGACCTAAGAACCTGCTCTCTTCGGGCGCTTGGAAACCCGAGCGTGCGCGCTATGATGTTTCGATGGGGAAACCGTCGTCTTTCCACCATCGCCAGCCGCCATCCAACTCCATTACAGAGAATCCGCGGGCAGCAAATTCTACGGCGGCAGTTGCTCCGAGATGACAGACGATCGAATAACAATACACCACGTTCACGCGATCCTTGCTTAAGCCCTGAAGGCTCGCCCAACGTTCTTTCGGCAGGTTCACAGCTCCAGGAATGTGTCCTTTTGCATAATCATCGGCCGCTCGAACGTCGACCACGTTGACGCTGCCTTCCTTCATCATCCGCTCCAACTCTACTGGGCCGGTGGTGAAGGCCATTTTGGCCTCGAAAAACTCTTTGGCTTTTGCAGGATCCTGTATCATTGCCGTTGGCATGTCGCCTCCTTCTTACTGAGCCGGATGCCATAACTCATCAGCATCCCTTCCAATTGTGATGCGGTGCGGATTTCAAGGGCAGCACAGTGGCAATGGCTATTGGACCATTCCGTGAGGCACATTGCGGCTGAGACTGCGTGCCTTGTTGTCGGCGTCCTCCGCGGCCGCTCGAAGCTCTTCCGCTAACCGACGCTTTTTCTCGACACTGGGATCGCTGGCACCGAGTTCCCGGGCTAAGAGGTCGGCCTCGAGCTGCCGCCGGTCGGCCATTTCGCGCAACGCGTTTGCCTGCGTTCGGTAATCAGTGCGCTGGGACGCTGCCTCTTGCTGCGGAGATGCCGTTCCTGCATCTCCGAACTGTTGCCCGCCGCCTGCGCAACCTCCCAACAGGAGAATGACCGCTAATGAAGCTGTTCGTCCATGCATGCTGACCTCCCTGTGGCTGCGTTACATACTCAATTCACTTCGGGTCTCCAGCGCCCGCAAGATATGACTGCGCGACAACATACCTTCCATTCGTCCGGCTTCAACCACTGGCAGTTGGTTAACGTCCTCCCGTCCCATGGTTTGTAACGCCTCTGCGACCGGAGTATCGGGAGACACCGACCGAACTTCACTCAGGGGATGCGCCACTTGCATCACCGGAATCTGTGTCCACCTAGAATTTTCAACTTTCGCCAGATCCGCAGACGTGATCAATCCGATGATCGTATCTCGGTCCTCTACGGCATAACAACGCCGGCCTGTCTTAAGCACATACTCATCGGCAAACCGCTGCAGAGGCACGTCACCGGGCACCGTCAGACAATCGTTTGACATCAGGTCGCTGACCCGCATCCCTCGGAGGCCGGTCAGAACCTCCGCCTGTACGTAACTGGCGGTCGCGGCGTCAAGCAGGAACCATCCCAGCAATCCAAGCCAGAGACCGCTCAGACTCTCTGCTCCGAGGAATTCCCATAATCCGAGCCCGAAGAGGCTCAACGCCACGCCCTGTCCGGCACGTGAGGCGATTCGAGTGGCGCGATTCTCGTCTCCCGTGAGTCCCCAAATGATTGCTCGTAATATTCTGCCGCCGTCTAGTGGGAACCCCGGAATCAAGTTGAACATGGCTAACATCAAGTTCAATGAACTCAACGAGATCAATACTGCCGCCAACGGCGTAAATCCAATTCCCTTCGCTGGTGCACCCAACCAGGACCCCACCCATCCGCACAGCAGGCCGACCGCCGCACTCATGACGGGGCCGGCCAGTCCCATCCAAAACTCAGCAGTAGCGGTGGCGGCTTGCTTCTCGATGTGCGCGACCCCGCCCAACGCAAAAAGCGTGATCGTGCGCACCTGCATCCCATATGCTTTCGCTACGAGGGCGTGAGCCAGCTCATGCAGGACGATCGAGGCGAAAAAAAGCACGCTGATCACGATGGCAGCCGACCAGGTCGTTCGGAGCGGCCAATGCGCATAGGTACTGGAAAAGTACGCAAAGAACGAGCCCGTGATCAGCACCGCAATCAGCAGCCACGTATAGTGGATGCCGATCTCTATGCCAGCCAGGCGGCCGAGTCGTAATGACGGTTGCACGCGCGTGTCCTCGTTTACCTTCCTGAGGTAGCTTCTCCTTGGGCTACCTTCTTATTGGTGCACGACTTTCCTCAATGGGCGACGCGGCTCTTCTATTCGCTCTACACGTTCCAGGCCGGCATCCATGCTATAGCGGCCTCCCCCGTACTCGGCGACGTATAACAGGCCGCCCATCATGGCAAGATTCTTCAAGAAGTGGATCATCTGGTTCGGATCTGCGAAGTTGGTATGAAAGACCAGTGTGGTGGGAATCATAAATACAAACAGGAGCCACGCGCCGGTCTTCGTACGGTACCCCAGGAGGAGAGAGAGGGAACCCGCGATCTCAATGGCAACCGCACCTATGTAAAAGAGGGTAGTCATCGTCGTCATGCCCATCAAAGCCATGTAGTGTTGAGTCCCTTGGGGATCGGCAATTTTGTTGATGCCTGAGATGAGGAAGATGAGGCCGAGAAGCACCCGGCCGAACAAATTAAGATAACCGGAATCGAGCATGGCAGCATCCTCCCGGGGCAGACGGCAGGTGGCCATCGGCCCACCTAACGTTCGTGTGCGTCTTTTTCTTCGCGCTGCAACACGTCGGTCATGTATTGAGTCTCCTCCGATGACAGTCGTCCCCTTGGCATCTGCCTGGCGTCCTCGTAATCTCCACGGTCCATATCCACCAGATACTGCGACCACGACAGCAGTGTGCCCTGACAGACTCGCCGGTCCGAAGGCAGGCATTGCATGTCCAATTTCAGCCGGCGGATCATTTCATGCATGAACCAGTCGGGTATGCGCAACCGTTGCTCGGGATACACGAAGCCGAAGAGCACCACATGGCTGAACAGTACCCTCCAGTAGACACCGAAACGGAACAGCAGCCGAGCCCAATCCAACCTCGGCGCACGGGCGCGCAACAAATGTGCAATATCGCCGCCGTCGTATCGGTTGCGTTCCATCACGAACGCCTTTGACCACAGCATTTCCTCCGCGGGCACGACTTCGACCTGTATACCGAGAATCTCGGCGGGCATCGCATGCCGGAACCATGCGTCGTCTACCGTGCACACGCCATTGCCGGAGCTGAAGATGACATCGATACTGCAATTGCCCTTGCGGGCCTTGCCA
>DASTQY010000033.1:0-5572 GCA_035761525.1 Nitrospira sp.
AGCGCGGCACCCACGGCCGCATCAAAGCAGGCTTGGGGAACGACGACCGACTGCACCATCCACCAGGTATCGGATATTGTCCCATGCTTCATGCCGAGGACGGCGACGAGGCCTCCGGCCAACGACAAGACCAACACAGCCACTGAAAGCACCGTCGGGGTCACTTCAGCCACGTGTCTTGCCAAGAGACCCGCAAACAACCCGGTGCCTCCTGTCGTGAGCAAATTCAACCAGAGATCCCCCGCAGAATACAAATTCAGCACCCACCCAATGGCCAAACCCACGAGCAATCCATCCAATTCGCCGGCTAATACTCCGATTAGGGCGGCGACGACAAGACCGAGATCCGGCCTGACGTCCCATATGGCCAAGTGGGGAAGCAACGTCGCCTGTAGCGGCACGAGGAACACGACCAACAGGGTGTAGAGTAAGAACTTCATGGCTGCCGTTTCGTTCCGCCATCCAGTTTCCGGACAGCATCCGCGGACTCGCCGTGTGGCGTTTGAATCACCAACACTTCTTCCAGATGGTTGACGTCGACTTCCGGGGCGAGTTCGGCCGTCTGAAACAGTGCGCCTTCTTCTCGATCGATCGCGGTAATCGTCCCGATCGCCAACCCGCGTGGAAAGCCTCCGACCAAGCCGGAGGTGACGACCTGATCTCCTTCCTTCACCGACGACAGCATGGGAATGTATTTCAGCTTGGCCCGTCCTTGCGGCGTTCCTTCGACGATGCCTTCGTCTCTGGTGCGCTGGATCAATCCGGCGATGGCATTGTTGGGATCCGTCACAAGTAAGACGACCGACGTGGCACCCGTCGTCTTCACGACCCGCCCCACGACACCGGAAGGCGTCACCACTCCCATATCTTTCTGGATGCCATCGCTTTCTCCCTTGTTCAGGATCATGGAGCGATAACGGTTACTGGAATCACGACCAATAACCTGCGCAGCGACCATCGTGGATGACGCCTGGTCTTTGAACTGGAGCAGAACCGTGAGCCGCTGCGTTGCGGCAGCCGCCTCACGCAATTGATGATTCTCACCCCGCAGCCAATCCATCTCCTGCCGCAATCGGCGATTGTCATCAGCCACATTCTGGAGTGAAACATACTGTTGCCACATCGCCGAAATGCCCTGATCCAGAGAAGACACTGCTTCAAGAGGCAGCCGGACGAGTTGGCCGACCGGCCCGTCCAGGTATTCGAGAAGCCCCTGACTTTGTCCGGGAAAGAGGAAGAGAGCTGCCAGGAGGAGGGCAAACAATCCTAGCGCCAGACGCCTAGCACCGTAGGGAGACCGCACGTTGACCATCCACATGTACCGGGATGGAGCCTTTACCGGAAGGTATTCGCTTGAGACATGACTGCGACCTTGGCCAATAGATCCAACTCATCGAGGATCTTGCCCACTCCCAACACGACGGAAGTCAGGGGATCGTCGACGGTGATGATCGGCAGATTCGTTTCTTCCCGGAAGCGGGTATCCATGCCCTTGAGCAGAGAGCCGCCGCCGGTCAGCACGATGCCACGGTCGATGATGTCACCCGCCAACTCAGGCGGGGTATTCTCCAGGGCTACCTTGATCGCATTGACGATCGTTCCGATCGGCTCCTGCAGCGCCTCTCTGATTTCCGCATCATCCACCACCAATGTGCGCGGGATGCCGGAAATCAGGTCGCGCCCTTTAATCATCATCGTTTTACGCTCCTCGAACGGGTAGGCGGAGCCGATCTCGAACTTAATCCGTTCCGCCATATGCTCGCCGATGAGGAGGTTATACTTCTTTTTGATGTAGTTCATGATCGAGTCGTCCATCCGGTCACCGGCGACTTTCACTGACTCGCTGTAGACGATGCCGCCCAGCGAGATGACCGCGATGTCAGTCGTACCTCCGCCCACGTCCACGACCATGTTACCGGACGGTTCGGTGATGGGGAGACCCGCGCCGATGGCCGCCGCCACCGGTTCTTCGATCAAATACACTTCCCTCGCGCCGGCCAGTTCGGCCGAATCGCGCACCGCTCGTTGCTCCACCTGGGTGATCCGGGACGGCACGCCGATAATGATGCGAGGTCGGACGAAGGCGCTACGATTGTGCGCTTTCTGAATGAACCGCTTCAACATCTGTTCGGCCATTTCAAAATCCGCGATGACGCCTTCCTTCATCGGGCGTACCGCCACGATATTTCCCGGGGTGCGGCCGAGCATCTTTTTCGCATCGGCACCAACGGCGAGAACCTTTTCCGTCTTTTTCTCGACGGCAACAACGGAGGGTTCGTTCAAGACGATGCCCTTCCCATGCACGTACACCAACGTCGTGGCTGTGCCCAGGTCGATGGCCAGGTCGTTCGAGAACCAGCCGAACACGTCACTCGTAAAACCCACGATCACTCTCCCTTCACATCCAAACCGAATCCTGGGATCCTGCTAGTCGGGCAACGCCAATCGGCCCGCATCCAACACCTGGGTCCCCGCCAGTTCATCACCGAGCCGGCGGCCCTGCTCGTTTCCAATGATCAAGATCGCTTCGAACGCGACAATCACCGTCGAGGCCACCCAGCCGACATAAGGGACGGCGAACAATAGCTGCGCCGCCGCGAAAGGAATATTGCGAATGATCGACTCTCGAAATCCCGCCGGTTCACGGCTATCGGGAAGAACCGTCTGAAGGCCGATCAACCGCTTACCGATGCTCCGACCCCCCGCAAATCCATCGGCCACGAAGAGATAGGCGACTCCTGCGAGCAACCCGACAGGCACAATGACTTCGGCGGCGGCGGCTGCGAGAAAGAAGTCAATGAGCTTGGCGATGAACCGATTGAGAACCGTCGCCTTGGGGTAGATCCCTGCACCCAATGGATGGAACGCCACCTGCTCCGTCAAGGATCTCCTCGTAATTAGGGGCAAAGTATAACAAAGACCAGGACCTAGCACAAACGAATCACCATTCTTTGACGCGGACGACGACGAGGCCCACTGGCCCTGAAAAGCTTGCCTTCGGCAGGTGAGGCTGGGTACAATCCGCGACTATTTCACTTGGCGCGAGGGATCCGGGTCCATGATCAAAATATTGCGGTTCGCGAACGAAAAATATCCCTGGTTTCTGGCGATCACGATCGGATTTATCGCCGTGACGTTCATCGTGGGTATGGGTTGGTGGGGCTTCGGGGAGCAATCCGGCTCGGTCGTCGCAACCGTCGGCGATCTGCCCGTCTCATTGGATGAATTCAAGCGCGCGTATGAAAACACCTACCGGTTTTACAAGGAAAAGGTGCCGGGAGAGTTCAAGGACGAAACGATCAAGCAATATGTGGTCGAACAACTGGTGGAGAACCGGGTGTGGTTGGTTGCCGCGCACAACATGGGGTTGACGGTAGCCGATGAAGAGCTGCGCGAATCGATCATGCAAATTCCCGAATTTCAGAACAACGGCAAATTTGATCCTGAACGGTACCAACGATTGCTGGCTGCCAATCATTTGACACCCTCAATCTTTGAGTCGATGCAGGCAAGAGAACTGCTGAGCGTGAAGGCACGTGTGATCGTCAGCAACGCCGTCTCCTTGACGCCATCCGAGCTTGCGGAAGCACAATCCCTCATGCTGAGGCAAACGGATCCCGATCCGGCCAAAGCCGCTGCGGCAAAAGAACGCACCATTCAAGACGTGTTGTTTCAGAAGCAACAGCGCGCGCTGATGGCCTATGCCCAATCCCTTAAGGCGACTCTTCCCATTGCTATCCACCGGGAACTGCTCTAGCACGACGTTCTCCGCGGTCTGTGATCAACATCGCATCTCCATAACTGTAAAACCGGTAGCGTGTCTGCACGGCCTCTTCATACGCGCGGCGCAGAAACCCCGTACCTGTGAACGCGGAAACCAACATCAGGAGGGTCGTCTGAGGCAGATGGAAATTCGTCAAGAGCGCATCTACCACCTTGAACTCAAATCCTGGTCTCACGAAAAGGCTGGTTTCTCCTCGATACGGCTGCAGCGTCCCGCGCAAAGCCGCTGTTTCAATGGCACGTACCACCGTAGTACCGACGGCGACGACCTTTCGTCCAACCGCTTTCACCCGCTCGATTGCACGCACGGTGGCCGGTCCGACTTCAACCCATTCCGCCTCCATGCGATGCTCTTCGATGCGGACTGCGGTGACTGGCTTGAAGGTCCCCACACCGACATGCAGCGTGATCGTCGCGAGTTCGATGTGTCGATCCGTCAACCGGCTCAGGAGAGCCGGAGTGAAATGCAGGCTGGCGGTAGGCGCCGCAATGGCCCCTTCGTCCCGCGCGAACACGGTTTGGTACCAATCCCGATCCTGATCGGTTGGCGGCCTCTTGATGTAGGGAGGCAATGGCATGCGGCCATGCATCCGAAACCACTCGGGGATTGGCAGGGTTCCGTCGATCCGGACGACCGTTCGACCACCCTCTCTCGAAAGAACGGTGACATCGGATTCTCCGTCGATTTCGATGGTTTGACCGGCCCGCCAGGTTCCCTTCATCAGGACTTCCCACTCACGATCGGCCACTGGCTTCACAAAAAGCATCTCGACCGGCCGTCCTGAGGCTCGTTTCCTCCCCGTCACACGTGCCGGTCTGACTCGCGTATCATTCACCACGAGGAGATCCCCGGGATCGAGCAGATCGGCGAGATCGGCAATCCGGCGATGCATGATCACTCGATTGATTGGATTCAGAACGAGGAGCTTGGCCTGTTCACGCGGGAGCGTCGGTTCGGTCGCGACAAGCGAGGGATCGAACGGGAAGTCAAATTCAGACAGCTGCATCGATCTCTTTGGCCGTTCGCGCGAGCTCTGTCTTACGACGTCGGAGGGATCGGTGGCTTGGTGAGGGACATTTCCTGCAGTTCAGTGCCGGGGTAATAGTAGGACAAAATTGTGGAAAACGGATACCCGAGTTCGGCCAATTCCTTCGCGCCCCACTGACACATGCCGACGGCATGGCCGGCCCCATAGCCCGATAGCACGACCTCCCGGCCAACGGAATCAATCGTAAACTGTGTGCTTGGGACGATCGAATAGCCGACTGCTTTGCGGAGATCCTCCCCGCGCAAAACGAGCTCTCCCTCCGAATGAAGGATTCGCAGCTTCGCAACACGGCCGCCACGACTGAATGCCAGCGGCTCGATCGATGTGATCGTCCCGACCGCATACCCTTGCTGGCGCAGATTCTGCTCTAATTTATCCATCCGGAACGACGCCTTCCATTGATAGAAGGGCGAGTCCAGATCGAACGGACATTCCACGCCTTTGAGATAGGGATAGTCCTTCGACCAGACGTTCACCGCATCTTCGGTCAGTCCCGCGGCGGTGGAGGAAAAGGCGGCGTAAATAGGGGCTTGTTGATAGGTCAACACGAGACCCCGGGTCTCGTCAACCGCACGCAACACTGCCGTATCGACGCCATCCTTCCCTTTGTAGACTTGGTCCTGAACCGTTGCCACGACGTCATAGTCTCGTGAGGCGCTCAACATCTGTTGATACAGTGCATACGTACGTGCAGCCACGGCCTGGGCCTTCAGCATCTCCGGGTGCCAGGAAGAATTGAC
>DASTQY010000034.1:0-7924 GCA_035761525.1 Nitrospira sp.
CAGCGAGAAGTGCTCTCAGCGGTGGGATATGCCGATACGCATCCCATTGCAAGCAATGACTCAGAGCAGGGGCGCTCCTCCAACCGGCGCATCGAGATCGTGCTTCACCCGAAAGATCTCTCGCAAATCGCGGGCGGCCTGCCCCCTGCTGCCAACTGACGTCTCCCTCGCGATCGATCGAGCGAGGCCTTCCTAGCCGAAGGCCTCGCCACCATCGCACACCTGGACTTCTCCTCCGAGTCGCAGTATCGTGGACGAAACTGCTTGAGCGAGGAGAGCCATGCGCTGGCAGGGCCAACGTCAAAGCGAGAACGTGGAAGACCGGCGCGGATTCGGCCCGGCGAGAATCGGGGGAGTCGGCGGACTCGGTATCGGCGGCATCGTGCTGGTACTGGCAGTCAGTTATTTTACCGGCATGAACCCGCTGACGCTTATCGACCTGATGAGCGGAATCCAGAGCACCACGACTGAGCCGCTCATTGAGTCGGTGCCGACGGGTCCCCTCAAGGACGAGATCGGTCAATTCGCGTCTGTGGTGCTCGCCGACACTGAAGATACCTGGCAACAGCTGCTTCCCAAAGCGGGAGGCCATTACGAAAATCCACGCCTCGTGTTGTTCACGGGCGCGGTACACTCCGCCTGCGGCGCGACATCCTCGGCAGTGGGACCGTTTTATTGCCCGCAGGATCGAAAACTCTACCTCGATGTCTCCTTCTTCAAGGAAATGTCCCAACGGCTTGGCGCGCCTGGGGATTTTGCCCAGGCGTATGTGATCGCCCACGAGGTCGGCCACCACGTTCAGAATTTGCTCGGGATTGCCGAGAAAGTCCACCAACTTCAGCGTCGGGCCGGGACAGCCGAGGGGAACGCCCTGTCTGTTCGCCTGGAATTACAGGCCGATTGCTTTGCCGGTGTCTGGGGCTACCATGCCAACCGTGAACGGAAGTTGATCGAGTCGGGCGATTTCGAAGAGGGACTGGCCGCAGCGGCGGCTATCGGAGACGACCGCTTGCAGCACATGTCTACTGGGTATGTGCAGCCGGAGAGCTGGACACACGGCTCCTCGCAACAGCGGAAGACGTGGTTGCGCAAAGGGCTGGACACCGGAAATCCCGAGGCCTGCGATACATTTTCGTCACACCAGCTGTAGATCCAGGAGAAACACATGATCGAAGAAGACGCCTGTCCCACCGCTTCCTCCCCTGCACCATCGGGCTGGGAGGCGGTCCTGGCTGATCCCCCGTGGGCAGGAAGATCGTTCCTCGCCGTTGCAGTGGCCACGGTTGGCGGGTTGGCGTCTTGGATTGCGAACTATACGTCTCCGACCGTCGCTCAACTCGGAGGAAGCTATCTCGGCGGTTATCTCATCGGCTGGGCGTTTCGCCGTTTCTTGAAAATGGCGGCGATGATGGTGGCCGTCGGTCTCGCCCTCATCGGTGTGATGAAAACGACCGGCTGGGTGGATGTGGATTGGAACGCAGTTGAGGCTCAGGTTTCCCAGACCGTCCAATGGCTTCATGGCGAAGCCCAAGGATTGAAAAATCTTCTGGCAGGCTTTCTTCCATCAGCCGGTGCAGCAGGCGCCGGATCGTTTTTCGGCTTCCGGAAGAAATAACCCGAGCAGAGGCCGCCGGAGGGCTAATCGGCGAGCTTTTGTTTGATTTTCTTCTCCGCCTTGCCGAAGCCTTCGGCCGTTTTGTCCGCGGCCTTCTTCAATTTCCGTTCCACCTTTTCCGGCACATGCTTATCTTCGATCTTCTTTGCGGTCTTCTTGATACCTTCCGCGATGGCCTGGCCGATCTTCTTGGCCCCTTCACCAACCTTTTCGGAAAATGACGCCTCTCTCCCGCCTTCCGAGTCGGCCCCGGACACCATCCCATAACTCAGGACGGCAACAAACAGTGTCGAGATGCATA
This sequence comes from Nitrospira sp., assembly GCA_035761525.1. Lineage (GTDB taxonomy): Bacteria > Nitrospirota > Nitrospiria > Nitrospirales > Nitrospiraceae > Nitrospira_C. The sequence continues at coordinate 1,917 of DASTQY010000034.1, forward strand.
CCGTGGTAACTGGCCCTCTCATGGTTCCCTCTGTCATTGATGTTCTCAGCTCATTATACTGTGCGGCATCGGCTTCATATAGTGAAAGGATGTTTTTATGACGGGTCGCTGTCTTTGCATTGCCACGGCAGTTTCGACTTGCCTGCTCGCAATCTTCATGGGTATTCCGCCATGCGTCTCCGCAGAGACAGGGGCTCAGCCAGAGGTCATCGAACGCGCGAAGCAGGCCGCCGTCGGCATCCTCGAAGACACGCAAGATCCACGGGCTCCCGACAAGCCGGGCAAGATCAAGATCCGAGGTACCGGATTCCACCTGCACGACGGCTATGTCGTCACAGCCAGGCACGCTGTCGAGAAAAACAGCCCGTCCGGACCACTGGTGCCGAAGGTCATTCATGTTCTGACGACCGATCTCCACGAAGTCGTAGCCCAGATCGTTGGAGAGAGCGCCTATTTGGACGTCGTAGTTTACCGTCTCAATCAACAGGACCGTCCCGTGCTGCCAGTCGGGGCTCCCTTTGCCGTGGAAACGCCCAGGGTCGGCAGCGAGGTCTTTACGGTTGGGTATCCGATGGGATGGGGTCCGACAATGGCGTTCGGCCGTATCGGCAATGCCAACACCTTCCTGCAAACGGTTGAGACGCGGCTGCTGCAAGCCGATCTTGCGGCATGCAGCGGAAATTCCGGAGGCGCGCTCTTTAATGCCGGGGGCGAAGTCGTTGGCATCATGCATGCCGTGATCCAAACGGACAAAGATGAAAGTCACGTGTATTGCAGTCAGATGGCCTTTGCCATTCCCGGTACTTTGGCCGCACGGATCGTAACGGCGGCGATCGAAGGAAAACCGTTGGCTTTCTCAAAACTGGGCATTCACATGACTGCAGTGAAAGACGGCACGAAATGGCGCATCGCCGTGAAGGATGTGGCGGAGCCAGCGAAAAGTGCAGGCATTCAGAAGCATGACATCCTGCTGGCTATAGAAGACACGGAGATTCTGGACGCCGCACATTTGAAGAACTACCTGATCGAACGAACGGCTCCCGGCCAGCGGGTCGCAGTCAAAGTTCGTCGGGCCGAGGCAGATCTGACGTTTACCGTGACGCTGGTCGGCGGATAGGGGATGGCTGAAGGTAGATGGTGCCGCGTTTCGGCGCGAACCGGGTGGGCGGTGAAGAATGGCTGTTTCAGCTTCCGGGTAATGCCTGATACCAGCCATTGGCACAAGCCAGCGCGACCGGGCAATCGAACAGGTCGCTCAGATGTTTTTCTGACAACACCGCCTTTTTCTCTCCGTCTTGAAGAACCTTCCCTTTCTTCAACAGGACGACTCTTCTGATCTCCGGCGGTATTTCGTGGATGTGATGCGTCACGAGCAGAATGGTTTTCCCTTTCCGCATATACCCACGCACAAGATCCAAATAGTGAAAGGTTGCCGTCAGATCGAGGCCGCTTGTCGGCTCATCGAGCACAAGAACCGATGGCCCATGAACGAGAGCCCGGGCGAGCAGACAACGTCGCTGTTCACCAGTTGACATGGCGGCATACCGCCGGTCGGTCAGGGAGCCGATGCCCAGATCTTCCATCACCGAATGGGCCCGGGCAAGATGCGCATAGGAGAACTCCTGATGGCCATACGTCCCGATGCTCGCGTAATAACCTGACAACACGACTTTCAAACCGGTCACCTGCTCCATGTACTGATGCTGGAGATCGTGCGAGACCATCCCCAGACGCCTCCGTACGTCCCAGACGTTCCACTGCTCATCGCCGAACAGCCGGATGGATGTCGCATCATTTGGCACCGCGTGCACTTCGCCCGCCAGCAGTTTCAGAATCGTAGACTTCCCTGCTCCGTTTGGCCCAAGCACCGCCGTATGCTGGTCTTCCTCCAGCACGAAAGAGAGGTCTTTAAAGACGCAGGTGTCGCCGCGGTAGATGGTCGCGTGTTTGATGTCGAGGATGCGGCCGTCGTAGGAACTCGGGGCGGTCATGCCGTGAGGGTACACCGCCGAAGGCTCAAACAGTGAAAAGATCTTGTGGACTGGATGGTGTGGAACAACGCATTCGACATCTCAGGACGTCAGGCTTCGTGGGGTTCTGGGTTCACCTTCGCGATTGGTTTCACCCTCCCGCCGGTGGCTGAAACGGAGACCGATCCGCTGATTTTTGGAGTCGAGGTCTTGACCTCTGCATTTTGCGCCCGATGAAGCAGCGCGTGGTCCATGAGCACCAGTGCCATCATCGCTTCCGCGATGGGAGTGGCCCGGATGCCAACACAGGGATCATGACGTCCATTCGTCTCAACCGTCACGGGATTGCCCTGCTTGTCGATAGAGCGGCGGGGGACTCGTATGCTCGACGTTGGCTTGATGCCGATCGTGACGACGATATCCTGACCAGTCGAAATACCTCCCAGGATGCCGCCAGCGTGATTCGTGACGAAACCCTCAGGCGTCAGTTCGTCACCATGCTCTGAACCTCGTTGCACAACGGAGGCGAACCCTGAGCCGATTTCCACCGCCTTCACCGCGTTGATGCTCATCATCGCTGCTGCCAGTTCGGCATCCAGCTTGGCATACACGGGCGCCCCCCAGCCGACCGGAACATGCTCGGCCACCGTCGTTATCCTGGCGCCGACCGAATCGCCGGATTTCCTCAGCTCATCCATAAACGCTTCGAGTGTCCCGACCATCTCGGCATTGGCGGCGAAAAATGGATTCCCGCTGACCGTCTCCCAGGTTTTAAACGGAACCTGGTGTGGGCCCAGCTGGCTCAGATAGCCGTGAATGAGGACGCCGTACGTCTCCCGGAGCCACTTCCTGGCAATGGCAGCCGCGGCAACACGCACGGCGGTCTCGCGCGCAGACGCGCGGCCACCGCCGCGGTGATCCCGGATTCCGTATTTCTGCCAATACGTATAATCGGCATGACCAGGACGAAACGTATCGATGAGGCTGCCATAGTCTTTGCTCCGCGCGTCTTCGTTGCGGATCAGTAACGCCACGGGTGTTCCCGTCGTTTTACCTTCGAAGACGCCGGAAAGAATTTCGACCGTATCGGCTTCCTGCCGCTGCGTCACGTGGCGCGACGTACCGGGCTTGCGGCGGTCCAGATCCTGTTGGATGTCCTGAGCGGAGAGCGCAAGCCCAGGAGGGCAGCCATCAACGACACAGCCGATCGCGGGCCCATGACTCTCGCCAAAGGAGGTGACCGTGAAGATATGACCAAAGGTATTGCTGGCCATTGCGCGAATCCTCTCTGGTTCACTCCAGCAGATCGAGCTTGATGCGCAACTCCTTCAACTGATCGGCGCCGACCGGTGACGGAGCATCCGTGAGGGGGCATTGGGCGCGTTGCGTTTTTGGAAACGCAATGACGTCGCGAATGGACTCTGCGCCCCCAAGCAGCATGATCAGCCGGTCGAGGCCGAAGGCGATGCCGCCGTGCGGAGGCGCTCCGTAATCCAGAGCATCGAGCAAAAAGCCGAACTTGGCCTGCGCCTGCTCCTTGCCGATTCCCAGGAGATCCAGGATGCGCAGCTGTACATCACTGCGATGGTTGCGAATGCTGCCTCCGCCAATTTCGTTGCCGTTGAGCACCATGTCGTAGGCCTTGGCACGCACTTTGAGCGGGTCTGAGTCCAACAAAGCCAGGTCCTCGTCAAGGGGAGCGGCAAAGGGATTGTGCATGAAGACGTAGCGTTTCTCTTCCTGCGAATAATCGAGCAAAGGAAAATCGGTGACCCAGAGGGGCTTCCACGCTGTCTTGTCGATCAGGTTGAGCTCTTCTGCTAGCAGCAACCGGATGCGGCCCAACACGTCATGAACGACGGCGGGAGTGTCCGCCCCGAACAGCACCAGGTCGCCGGGCTTGGCTTCCGGCAAGGCGGCCGCAAATGCTTTGGCATCTAGAAATTTGGCAATGACCGAATCCAATTGACCATCGCTTGCCACCTTCAGCCACGCCAGGCCCTTGGCCCCGAAGCTCCTGGCGGTTTCTCCCAAGGCATCGATCCGGCTGCGTGCGATGCTGCTCCCCCCTTTGACAATGAGCGCCTTGACGATCTTTCCCTTTCCGGCCGCTTCGCGAAACACCTTGAACTCGCTCGTCCCGGCAAAGGTCGTGACGTCGTACAACGGCATGTCGAACCGGAGGTCTGGTTTGTCCGTTCCATACTTCCCCATCGCCTCTGCATACGACATTCGAGGAAACGGCGTCGGCAGCTGCACGCCGCCAGTATCGAGGAAGATCGTGGCAATCATTCGCTCGGTGAGACTCATCACGTCTCCGCGGTCGACAAATGACAGCTCCAGGTCGATTTGTGTGAACTCGGGTTGACGGTCGTTTCTGAGGTCTTCATCCCTGAAACAACGGGCAATCTGGTAGTACCGATCCACGCCGCTCACCATGAGGACTTGCTTAAAAAGCTGCGGTGACTGCGGAAGGGCAAAAAACTGCCCCGCGTTGACCCGGCTGGGCACCAGGTAGTCGCGCGCGCCTTCCGGCGTGCTTTTCGTCAGAATCGGCGTTTCAACTTCAAGAAACCCCTCCGCATTCAAGAAACCCCGCGTCGCCTGCATGATCCCGTGCCGCAGGCTCAACAACCGCTGCATTCTCGGCCGGCGTAAGTCGAGATAGCGATACTTCAAGCGGATCGCTTCCGTGACTTCGGCATCGTCCTCGATGACAAATGGCGGTGTCTTGGCCTCGTTCAAAATCTCGACGGCATCCGCGAAGACTTCAATTTCACCGGTCGACAGATTGGGGTTCCTGGACTCATCCGGACGGGCTGCCACCGTCCCGGTCACCGAAACGACGCACTCGCTCCGTAGGGTATGGGCCGCTTTGTGCACGGCGGCATTGCGCTCCGCATTGAAGACGACTTGCGTGATACCGCTCCGGTCCCTCAGGTCGATAAACAGCACCATCCCGTGATCGCGGCGACGCTGCACCCACCCGTTCAACACCACGGTCTGGCCGACATGGGACCTGTTCAACTCTCCGCACCGGTGCGTTCTGCTCTTCACATCAGACTCGCTTTCTCATGGAGGACCATGCGGCTCGACCCCGTGGCACTTTTTTCTTGGTTGAACGCGCCCACCCGGAACGCCTCGGCTGCCTCCTGGACGGGCGAGCCGGTTCCGCTCCTCCTTCAGCCAGTGCCACCCGTTCGTCTACGAGTTGGCGCAGCGCATTCGCCTCGCGGTCGGTTAAGAACCGGAACTCGCCAGGCTCCAAATGGCCGAGGGAGAGCGGCCCCATTCTGATCCGCATCAGTTTGATGACCGGATGGCCGACTGATTCGAGCATCCGCTTGACTTGGTGTTTACGTCCCTCGCGAATGGTGATTTCCAGCCAGGAATTCGCCTCGACCTTTCGGACCTTTTTGACCTGCGCCGGGCTCGTCATCCCGTCCTCCAGCCGCACCCCCTGTTCCAATTGAGCAATGTCCTCATCCGTCAGCACGCCCTTCACCTTGATCAGATACGTCTTGGGCACATGGTAACGTGGGTGGAGCAGGGCCTGGGTAAGATCTCCGTTGTTGGTCAACAGCATCAGTCCTTCGCTGTCGAAATCCAATCGGCCTACTGGAAACACGCGCACGGACACGCCACGCAAGTAATCCTTGACGGTGGTGCGCCCTCCCGGATCGTCGAGCGTCGACACGACATTCCGAGGCTTGTTGAGCATCAGATACACAAACGGTTGTGCTGCGCTGAGATGCTTGCCGTCGACCTTGACGTGATCCCGTTCCGGATTCACTCGGGTGCCCAGCTCCGTGACGATCTTTCCGTTAACCATCACTCGACCAGCCGCGATCAAGCCCTCGGCTTTTCGCCGAGACGCGAGGCCGGTTCCGGCTATCAATTTCTGAAGTCTGATTTCCATGTCCCCTCACTGACGGTCGACCAGGATGGCCCAACTGCACGCCCCATTGTTTACCGACCGATCCCCGCCGCGCGAGCGCGACTTATACCCAACACCGCTTACAATGATCCGTCCGAGCT
>DASTQY010000035.1:0-4690 GCA_035761525.1 Nitrospira sp.
CCGCGACCTGCATTTCGTTCAGAGAAGCCCCGACGGTTCGGGCGATAATCCTCGCCCGCGCATCGCCGTATCACGATCGACCAAGCGGTCGGTCGTGATGTGCTTCTCAGGAAGGGTTCCCAGTCCGCATGGTAGAGTAACCACCTGTAGGACGCCTCATGTCACCGTTCCAACTCGAAGCTCCATTTAAACCCTGCGGGGATCAGGATCAGGCCATTGATCAGCTCGTGGCCGGGATCCAGGATGGTCGGAAACACCAGGCGTTGCTTGGCGTGACCGGGTCCGGCAAAACGTTCACGATGGCCAATGTCATCGCACGCGTGCAAAAACCGACGCTCGTGCTGGTGCATAACAAGACGCTCGCCGGCCAGCTATACCAGGAGTTCAAGCAATTTTTTCCCCACAATGCAGTCGAGTATTTCATCAGCTATTACGACTATTACCAGCCGGAAGCCTACATTCCGCAGACGGACACTTATATTGCCAAGGATTCGTCCATCAACGATGCGATCGATCAGATGCGGCACGCGGCGACGACCTCCCTCCTGCAGCGCAACGACGTGTTGATCGTCTCATCGGTGTCGTGCATTTATGGTCTTGGTTCTCCGGAGGTGTATCACGGGATGGTCGTCTACCTCGAGGAAGGGATGGAGATCAGGCGTGAGAAGATTCTGGCGAAGCTCGTCGAAATTCAATATGCGCGGAACGACGTCGATTTCCATCGCGGTACCTTCCGAGCCCGTGGCGACGTCATTGAAATCTTCCCGGCCTCGAACGAAGCGGTGTCCGTCCGCATCGAACTATTCGGCGACGTCATTGACGCCATTCATGAAATCGATCCGCTGACAGGCAAGTCGATCGGAAAATTGCCCAAAGTGGCCATTTATCCGAATACCCACTACCTGATCGCTCCGGATCGCTATCAACGGGCGATCACGGGGATTGAAGACGAGCTCGATGAACGAGTGGCCTACTTCAAAACACATAATCAGTTGTTGGAAGCCCAGCGCCTTACGCAGCGGACGAAATTCGATTTAGAAATGATCCGCGCCATGGGCTATTGCCATGGGATTGAGAACTATTCCCGCCATCTGAGCGGGCGGGCTCCGGGGGAGCCACCGCCCACCCTGATCGACTACTTCCCTAAAGACTTTCTTCTCATCGTCGACGAATCGCATGCCACCATTCCGCAAGTCGGCGGCATGTACGAAGGCGACTATTCGCGCAAACGCACGCTGGTCGACTATGGGTTTCGTCTGCCTTCTGCGGTCGACAACCGCCCACTCAAGTTTCCTGAGTTCGAGCGCTGCATGAACCAGGTCATCTATGTGTCCGCCACGCCGGGTCCGTACGAGTTAGAGCACACCGGCGGGGTCGTCGTCGAGCAGATCATTCGGCCGACGGGCCTCCTCGATCCGGTCATCGACGTGCGACCCGCGAAAGGCCAGGTCGATCATCTGCTGGGCGACGTCCGGGCCGAAATCGCGCTGGGAGGGCGCGTACTGGTGACGACGTTGACCAAGCGCATGGCTGAAGACCTGTGCGAGTACTATCACGAGCTCGGCATCAAAGTGCGCTACCTCCATGCGGACATTAAGACGTTCGAGCGAGCCGAGATCATTCGTGACCTCCGGCTGGGCCGTTTCGATGTCCTCATCGGGATTAACCTGCTACGGGAAGGACTAGACCTGCCGGAAGTCAGTCTGGTGGCCATATTGGATGCCGACAAAGAAGGCTATCTGCGGTCGCATCGTTCCTTGATCCAAACGGCAGGACGTGCCGCTCGAAACGTGCGCGGCCGGGTGCTCATGTATGGGGATGTGATCACCGCTTCGATGCAGCGGGCGATCAATGAAACCTCCCGCCGCCGAGCGATCCAGGCTGCTTTCAACGAGGCGCACGGTATTGTTCCGGTGAGTATTCAGAAAGAAGTGCTGCAGCTGGACTACGCGGAGGCTTCTCAGGAGCCTGAACAGTTGACGTTGGCTGCCGAAGCGGCCGTGGACTACACGCCAGAGGAGGGGCCAGTCGAACAACAGATCCGGCGGCTCGAGGTAGAGATGAAAGCAGCCGCAAAGGATTTGGAGTTCGAACGCGCGGCCACAATACGCAACCGCATCCGGGCACTCAAGCTGAGGGACCTGGAGTCAAAATCCGGGGCCTAGCGCCCACCCACCCCCTTGTCCGCAATAGGCGGTGCGTCGAGTACCACGTCTCGCACCGTTTGCCCGCCGCTAGACGTTCTTGTACAGGTAGATGCCGAGGAGCATGCCCAGAATGCTGAGGAGACTGATCTTGAAACTAAACCCCAGTGTGATCTTGAGAAGAACCAGATCAATCGTCAGCGGAGGGCTGATTCCGGGGGTGAAGTTTGTGGCGAAGACGGTCTGGATTGTCCCCTGCGGGGCCATCACCCGCAGGACCTCTCCAAGGATACCGCCGAGCAAGCCGCCGATGAGGAGGAATACCAGCAGCAGCCAGGGCGATTTTCTCACGTCAACGGCCTCCTAAACTATTGACTGCATTCGCGGAATTCTCGAAGTCGACCATAGCGAAAGGTCTCCAAGGTGTCAACCGGAATGCCGTTCTCTGCGCCTTGACTTCTCCGGAGGCCTCCATTAGACTGCCCGGTGCTCTTTTGCTAGATTTTTCGAGGCGATCGAAGATCTACGGGTACGGCTTCGATTGCCTTTTTTCTTTGGTGTGCGATGCTGGATCAACTGAGCGACAAGTTCGAAAAAATCCTGAAAAAACTTCGCGGAACGGGTGTCCTGACCGAAGAGAACATTGCGGAAGCCCTCAAAGAAGTGCGGCTCGCCCTCCTGGAAGCGGACGTCAATTACAAAATCGTCAAAGACTTCGTCGAGCGGGTGCGTCAAAAGGCGATCGGACAGGAAGTCCTCCATAGTCTGACGCCTGGTCACCACGTCGTGAAAGTCGTATGGGACGAACTCCGGGCCATCATGGGGCAGGAACGGGCTGGCCTCTCTCTGGCCTCAAAGCCGCCTACAGTGGTGATGATGGTCGGGCTTCAGGGATCAGGCAAGACCACGACATGCGGCAAACTCGCCAAACTCTTTAAGCAACAAGGCAAACGGGTGTTGCTCGTGGCGGCCGACCCTCGCCGTCCCGCGGCTGGAGACCAGCTGGCCAGTATCGGACGGGATTTGGAGGTCGACCTCCATCGCCTTGACCGCCCAGGGACGGCGCAGGACGACGTTGTCCGCATTTGCCGCACCGGCGTCGAGCGTGGACAAGAACAGGGATTTGACCTGGTGGTGCTCGATACCGGCGGCCGCCTGCACGTGGATGATGACCTCATGAATGAGCTCGTTGCCGTGAAGTCTGCGGTGCAGCCCAATGAAGTCCTGTTGGTTGCAGATGCTATGACCGGGCAGGACGCCGTCACGATGGCCACCCAGTTCGATCAGCGCGTGGGTCTGACCGGGATCATTCTCACGAAAGTGGAAGGCGATGCGCGTGGCGGTGCGCTGCTTTCGATTAGGGCGGTGACGGGAAAGCCGGTCAAATTTCTCGGGGTCGGCGAAAAGCTGGATGCGCTGGAACTGTTCCACCCCGACCGGATGGCGTCGCGCATTTTGGGAATGGGCGATGTCCTGACTCTCATCGAAAAGGCGCAAGAGACCTTCACTCGCGAACAAGCCGAAGAAGCGCAGCAGCGGCTGACCAGCGACACCTTTACGCTTGAGGATTTCCGCTCACAACTGGGTCAGGTGAACAAATTGGGCTCGCTGGATCAGATCCTCGGCATGCTGCCAGGTGGTCAGAAATTGAAAGACGCGATGGCGGGACAGGTGCCCGAGCGGGAGTTGAAACGGGTCATGGCCATGATCGATTCCATGACGCTGCGCGAGCGGCGTGACCATACCGTCATCAACGGAAGCCGCAAAAAGCGGATTGCCCGCGGAAGCGGAACCAACGTGACGGAAGTGAATCGGCTGATCAAGCAGTTTCTCTCCGCGAGAAAAATTGCGAAGGCGATGACGGGAACCGGAGGACGTCGGCAGTTGGCGCAGTTGCTCCGCTCCATGTGATGTGGCACGGCTATGGGCGATGAGCCTCCGGCTTCGTGCAAGTCGAATACACCAGTCCCAACCGTGAGTTGGGATTTCACTGTTGAAGGAGGAATCCAGTGGCCGTTCATTTGAGATTGACTAGAACCGGACGACATAAACGACCGATCTATCGCGTCGTGGCGGCGGATTCCCGCAAGCCTCGCGACGGTCGGTTCTTGGAAATTTTGGGCATCTTCGATCCGTTGAAAGAAGCGGGACTTCCCGAGTTGAAGCAGGAGCGGGTGCTTTCCTGGTTGCATCAGGGGGCTCAGCCCACGGTGACCGTCAAAACACTGCTTCGACGCTCAGGAGTCTGGAAGCAGTTCGAAACGGAAAAAGCCGCCAAAAAGAACAAGGCCTAGTGTGACTGCCCTCTGGCCTGACATGGTAACGATCGGGAAAGTCGAACGACCCTTCGGTGTCCACGGAGCGGTCAAGGTGCGGTCGCTGAGCGACCGGCCGGGCCGGTTCGAGCAGTTACACGAGGTCCGTGTGGCCGGTGAACGAGGGCAGACAGTCGATCGGCGGGTTCGATCGCTGCGCAAAGCCGGTCGGGTCTACATCATCGAATTTGAGGGCATCACAACACCGGAAGAAGCACGGGTGCTTCAGGG
>DASTQY010000036.1:0-4432 GCA_035761525.1 Nitrospira sp.
TCGCTGCGGTCTGCCAAGGTGACTTTGATCGTATTCGCTCCATAAATCACATGAAAATTTGTGACAATATGCCCCTGCTTATTCCACACGAAGCCTGAGCCGGATCCTTGGGGGACCTCCAGAACGTCGAAGGACCAAAAATCCCGCTGGATGGCGGTATTCGAGATAAACACGACCGACTTGGTCGCTCGCTCGAAGACCGCCATCGTAGCCCGTTCATCAGGGCCCAGCTCTGTGGGGGCCGGGGTAACCGGCCGTGGCCGCACCTCGACACCATCATAGAGCGCTCCGAGCGGTTTCCCCCAATCGGCAGCCGCAACATCACACAAACGCCCTTCGCCAGCCAGTTGGAGCATCACGGCCAGCAGTCCCGCCATGACAGAAACCATCAAGGCTACTCTCCGAGGATTTGAATGATGAGATCCCGAGTGCGCGCGCGGGTGTCGAAATCTACCACGACGAGCTGTTGCCATGTCCCCAATAGCAGCGACCCGTTCGAAAAGGGAATGGTGACGGAAGGACCTTGCAACTGGCCTCTCAGATGACTATGGCCGTTGTCTTCTCCCGGATTTTGCTCGTTATGCTGCCAGGACTGATCAGCCGGGGCGATCCGGTCCCAAAACGTTTTCGTGTCCGATCTGATCCCTGGCTCGTCCTCGATGACCATGACCGACGCGGTGGTATGCTGAACGAACACGGTCACGATGCCGGCAGACATCTTGGCATGAGCCAGCGCTTCCTGGACGAACTTCGTCACATTCTCGATCTGGGTTCCGCCGCGCATGTCGATCCGGAGAGGCAGCGTCTGGACCGCCATACTCACCCCTCCATTCGACGAAGAAATCGTCGCTCTTGGGGCGTCAACCGGCGGCCTCGTGCTGCCGCAATCACCCCGTTGAACTCCCCGGCGGCGGCCAGCCGTTTCATCACCTTCATCACCTCTACGCTGAGAATCCGCTCCTGCTCCAATTTATCCAGGTACGCGAAGGCCTCCGCGATGGATTCTTTGCTACGCACATAATAGTCGCGGCCGCGACGCTGGTTGCTGTACGCTTCGAACTGCTCGCAGGCGACCAGCACCTCCGCCAGCTGTTTCACCCAGGGCCGGGCCCGGCTCAGCTTTTCCGGATAGTAGTAATACAGCATCACGAGCTGCATCCAGGGCTCAAATCGTACACCCATTCGCGTGATTGACGATCGCACCGTCCGTAACCTTTTTGCCAAACGGCGGGCGTAGCCCAGCCGCATTTCTATCTGTTCCTTTGCCCAGGCGGTGACGGGAATGCCGTCGGCTTCGAGCGCTTCTCTATAGCGGGCGACGAACGCTTCGGTCTCGCGGCCATAGGGCGTTTCAGGATGGATGGCCCGCCACTCACGAGGCCTCGTCGGAATCCCGTGAGCCTTCGCCCAGGACCAGATCTTTCCGAACAGCCGGCGATCCAGGCCGGCGCGTCCCAAGTCGTGCAAAAGACAGGCGATTTGATACTGTCGCACACGCTCGGTTCCATGTCCCAATGCAGAGGCCACGGCAGCGCACATGCGCGCCGTGCGGACGGCATGTGCCCGATCATAACCTCGAATGACTCGTCGCTTGTGAAGAGGATGAGACACGTCGTACAGGCGCATGAGCCGGGAAACGAGGGAGCGGGAAACCAGGAGGGGGGCGCGTTGGGTGTCCATCGACTCTTCGACTCGCTTTTTTGCCGCGCGCAGAATATCTGTCGAAGAAACAGAGTGTCAAGGCAAGATCGCGAGAACACTCGATCAATGTTGAGATGTTTGCTATGCTTCGCGTGCAATCGTGATCTTGAATCGGGCGACCACTCATGCGGATGTATCACCTGACCACCACTCTGCTGATCGGAACGCTGCTCATCGCCGGGACGCTCAACATACGTCCAGCGGCCGCCTCGCCCACCGAACAACTGGCTGATCTCACCGGCAAGACGTCCGTCAGCGTGACCTTTACGGGTCGCGACAACTTCAACAGCGAGTACCGATACGATTTGACCGTCCGTAACCGGTCCAGCGATCCCTTCATCGCTGATTCACTCATCGTCGTGCTGGAGAAAATCACCAATCTCGCCGGCGAAGACCGGGAGCCGCTGAAAAGTGAACCGCTCCTCAATCGCTTTGAAATTGTGGGGCAGGACGGAGAAACGGAAGACGGCAAGCCATTTTTCCGCGTACCGGTTGGCGCCAGCCCTGATCTGGCTCCGCTGACCGACAGCCTTCCGCTTTCCATTCGCATTCGTAACAGGGATTACGTGTCCGTCTTCACCCCGTCATTCCGCGTGTACGGAAAAAAACGACCACCCGCGGAACCCAAGCCATCGGTCAGTCAGGCACAGCCAGCCCCTTCGCCACAGGATCGGCAGACTGACAGACTGATCCAACTGCTCCTCAAAAAAGGCATCATCACCGAGGAAGAGCGGAAAACGATCCAGCCATGAGCCATCCGCCGTGTGACGCCTGTACAGGAATATGGCCTGCTGCCGATCACTTCATTGCCGACCTGGGTCTGTCCTTGGCCTATCTGCACGACGATCAGTTCTTTCCCGGCTGGACCGTGCTCCTCTTCAAGCGTCATGCGACGGAACTATTCCATCTTGCGCCGACCGAGCGCATCCAACTGATGGAAGAAGTCAGCGGCTTGGCCAAAGTGCTCGCCGAAACGTTTCAGGCAAGAAAAATGAATTACGAGTTGCTGGGCAATCAGCTTCCTCACATTCATTGGTACCTCATTCCGCGCCTTGCGCACGATCCGGCTCCTATCGAACCGGTCTGGCGCGTCCCACATGACCGCATCGCCCTCTCCGCGGAACAGGTAGGCACGACCATTTCGCTGATCAAGAAGCATCTGTGACCGACTCCACACATCGTGCGCCTTATCGACGAACCACTCTCCGCTCGGTGGTATAATGTCGCCCATTCGATGAACGGAGGAGCCTAGGTCGATGCGCCGTCGATTATCGGCCGTGACCATCTTCAGCGCATGCGTCGCTGCTTCGTCATTTGCTCAAGGCCCTGACGATCCGACTCCGCTTGCTCCTCACGAAAGTCCACCCCCGCCTCCGGAAGCCGTCGGCGATGAATCTCCTCACACGTTCGTCGACCCAGGTCATGCCGCAAAACGTCTGACCGAATTGCGAGGTCTAGTCCGACTGTCACCGAGGCATGCAGGCGAGCGCATCGCCCTCGCGGAAGCGCTCTACGATACCGGCGATCTTGACGCGGCGATCGGAGAATGCCGCCTTGCCGTCAAATTAGATCCCAACAGTGCGAAGGCGCACTCACAATTGGGCGTCATGCTTATGGCCAAGCAAGACTGGCGGGCAGCCGCTTCGGTTCTCGCCGAGGCTCTCCGGCTCGATCCCGCATTGACGGATGCGCATTACAGTCTTGGAAGCGTGTACTACTCATTGGGCGACCGGAAGGCAGCGATCCAATCCTATCGACAGGCGCTCGCCTTGCAACCGCATTTCCCGGATGCACGCTACCGCCTAGCGCTGCTCCTCATGCTGTCGAGCCAGACACAAGAAGCAGCACAACTGATGGAGGAGGCGGCGATCGGAGGCGTTTCACAAGCCCAGTACTTTCTGGGCAACGCGTACAAGAGCGGTCAAGGGGTGGAGAAAGATCTGGCGAAAACCATTTTCTGGTGGATGAAGGGTGTCGAATACGGCTACCAACCGGCTGCCGATAGCCTCTCCAAGCTCCGACGGCAAGCGCTCTCAGCGGACCAACCGGAGAAAAAGCGCAAGGAAGCACTGGATGCCTTTCAACGGTATCGCGACAAGCTATGGGAGGAATTTCACGACTATGGGTCGATGGAAGACGGTCGCACGCTGGGGACCACGCTCCTCGCGGATGGCCGTACCGATGTTGCTGTCCCGGTGCTGCTCAAAGAGGGCTACGCCTTGAGCGAGGTGGCACAAGCCGCATTGGCGAGACTGTATGAATCGGGCTCAGGCACAGCCTTAGAGCCCTACGATAAAAAGATTTTGGCCTGTTTCGAAACCACTGCGGCGGAAGGCTTTGTCCCCGCAAAGCGATTATTGGCCCGGGTGTACGGCAGGGGCATCGGCGTTCCTCAGGACCTTCCGAAGGCCAAGGGCATACTGAAAGGACTGCCCAAGAATGAAATGAATGCCTTCCTGACGGAGATAGGCGGCCGGTAGCGCATGCAGATCGGATGGTCCAGATTCTGGCGGCTCTTCATCACCACTCCCCTCCTACAAGCGTTTGTCATCGGTCTGTTGGCGTCGGTTCTGGCCACGAGTCTTTGGAGCCTGGCTCCCGTCACCTCTACCACCCTGGATTGGACTCTCTATGATACCTGGGTCCGGCATCGAGTCCCGATCGCGACCAGTCCGATCTTGGCCATTGTCGTCTCCGATCCGCAGAGCGAAGCCCGATTGGGAACCGTATT
>DASTQY010000037.1:0-5949 GCA_035761525.1 Nitrospira sp.
CGATCACGCCGCAAACGAGGGCGATTCTCGTCAATTCACCGGGTAACCCCTCCGGGAAAGTCTTTGCGAGCGATGAACTGGAAATCGTGGCACGGATCGCCACGGAACACGATCTATTGGTTTTCACCGATGAAATTTACGAATATTTTGTATACGACGGTCGGCGGCATGTCAGCATGGCTTCATTACGAGGTATGGCAGAAAGAACCATCACGATCGGCGGCTATTCCAAAACGTTCAGTATCACGGGGTGGCGCATCGGCTACAGCGTGGCCGCCTCCCGATGGGCGCAGGCGATCGGCGCGATGAACGATCTGCTCTACGTCTGCGCCCCGACGCCGTTGCAAGCGGGCGTGGCGGCCGGGGTACAAGAACTGTCCGGTGTCTTTTATCGGGAACTCGCCAAGGAGTACCAACAAAAACGTGACCGGTTCTGCGATGCACTGGTCGGGGCGGGTCTGCCCCCCTCGGTGCCCCAAGGCGCCTATTATGTGCTCGCGGACGCGATGAGGCTTCCCGGCAGGACAGGAAAAGACCGCGCCATGCATGTGCTCAAGCATGCCGGCATTGCCGGAGTTCCGGGCGAGGCGTTTTTCGCTGGGTCTGAGGGTTCACGATACATTCGCTTCAGCTTTGCCAAGACAGATGCAGATCTGGAGGAAGCCTGCCGCCGCATTGCGCGTCTTTCCTGAGCGAGGGAATCCTTCACTTGTCCTGATCTCAACGCCGTGATATGAAAATACCTATGATCCCGTCATCATGGAAAACAGGACTGGTTTCCTTGCCGTTGGTTTTGAGCGTGGCCTGCACCAGTCCCCTCGTCATGCACGAAGAGGTCGGACAGCCCTCTATCCCTCCTACATCGGGCATCCCTCAAGACCGGCGTGTTCTGGCCGGAGAGTGGGATTATGAAGATGGCGCCGTCGTCACACTCACGCTCGATGAACAGGGAAACGGCTCGTATCCCTGGAAGGACGGCCGGTTCGTGACGCATTCGCTGTCCGATCACGTATGGCAAGGGATGTGGATTCAGAAAGAGAACGATCGAGAGGGAGGGTTCACCGTGCAGTTCTCTCCTGATTTCTCCGACGGAGAAGGCCAGTGGTGGTATACGAGGATTGAAGACGACCGGGCGCCGACCCAAAAAGGTGGCACCTTCCGCCTGACGAGAAAAACTTCATCCTCAGCAGCGAATGAGACCTTTCCCGCACCGTGAGGTCAATGCAGGAGCGCAAGCACGTCCGGTTCGCAGTGCAACGGCCGGTCTCTTTTCGCGGAGATTTGCTGTCCGGTGAGGGGACCATCTTGAACATTTCGCGACAGGGCTGCGCCATTCTTTCCGACACGGCGCTCGAGACGGAAGCCTATATCCAACTCCATCTGCAGTTGCTCGAGCAGGAGCCGCCAGTGCATGTCGATTTGGCCGCCGTGCGGTGGTGTACCGCGAGGAAATTCGGGGTAGAGTTCATCAAGATGCATCACGATGTCGGAGAACGTCTCAAGCAATTTGTGCAGCTGCTGGAGTCAAATGGCTAGCCCGCACTATTTCATCGCGACCGTTCGCACTTGGTCATACGTCGTCATGCCGGCAAGGACCTTCAAGATCCCGTCCTGAATCAACGTAATCATCCCTGCCTTCTTGGCCAGGCTGATCATCTCTGCCGTCTTCGCCCGGTTCTGAATCAAGTTCCTCAACTCATCCGATCCACTCAACAGTTCATGCAGGGCGACGCGTCCTTTGAACCCCGTGTGATTGCAGTGGTCGCAGCCGCGCCCGCGGGACAGCGTGAAGGCGTCTCCGTAGGGCGGGACGTCCAACGTGTCCCAAGAAGCGGAGCCGTACTCGCGCACCAGTTTGTCATACTCCTGCACCGTCGGATGATACATCTCTTTACAATGGCCACAAATCCGTTTGCAGAGACGTTTGGCCAGGACCCCTTGCATCGCATCGGCAAAGTTGAACGGGTCGCACCCTAAGTCGAGCATGCGGGTCACGGTTTCGACTGCACTGTTCGTGTGCAACGTGCTCAAGACCAGATGGCCGGTCAATGAGGCCTCAACCGCCACTTCGGCAGTTTCCTTATCCCGCATTTCGCCGATCATGATGACATCTGGATCGGCGCGAAGGAAGGACCGTAGGGCGGCCGCAAACGTGAATCCGATCTTGGGCAGCACCTGCACCTGCCTCAGTCCTTCCTGCGTGATCTCGATCGGATCCTCGGCCGTCCATATTTTCCTGGCATCCGTGTTCAGGCGATGAAGGACTGCGTGGAGCGTCGTCGTCTTTCCCGATCCCGTCGGGCCGACGCACAAGAGGATCCCATGAGGCTTTTCGATCACTTCCAAAAGACCGGCGAGGGTGGACGGCGCGAACTCCATGGCTTCAAGCGGCATGGGTTCCTTGGCGGTGAGAAGCCGCATGACGATGTCTTCGTTGTTTCCTGCTGTCGGCATCGTGGCGACTCGTACTTCGATCTCCCTGTCCCGGTTCAGCCGGAAGCGCAGCTTGCCGTCCTGCGGCTTTCTTCGCTCGGCAATGTCGAGGTTCGACATGATCTTGATGCGCGACACCAGGGCCCGGCGGTACGCGGCCGGAATGCGCATATAGGTCGAACACGTACCGTCCACGCGAAGGCGAATCGCCGTTTCCTTGCGATCGGAGTAGGGTTCGATATGGATGTCTGAGGCTTCCTGGCGGTAGGCCTCGACAATGATCTGGTTGGCCAGGCGGACGATGGCCGAGTCATTCTCGTCGACCTCATCGACATCGCCGGGCAAGGACTCTTCCGCTCGTGCCTCGTGCACGAGTTCGCCGAGGGTGTCCTCGATCGAGCCGGTGTCCGTCATGCCGATCGTCGATTGCAGGAAGCGCTTAATGTCGCCTTTGAGGGCCACTGCATAGCGGATGGTCATGCCGGGAAAGGCGCGTTGGATGTCATGCCCTCTGACGATGTCGTGCGGGTCGTCTATCAGCACGTCGAGGACGCTGCCGTTGGCTTTTAACGGCACCCACGCGTGTTTCCAAAGGTAGTCATGGCTCAAGTCTTTGATGAGTTGAGGGTCAATGACCATACGTTCATCGTAGGGAATGTAGGGACAATCGAAAAACCTGCTCAAGGCCTTCCCGATTGCCGCCTTCGGAACGCGATATTGCTGGATGAGCAAATCTTCCAGCTCGATGCCCTGCTGGAGGGAATCCTGGACGGCTTTGATCAGATCTCCTTGCCGGATAAAGCTCTCATTGATCAGAAGATCAAAGGCGCGTGGATCGATCGTCCTGTTGACGTTTCTTTGCACGATCATTTTGATACCGTACGCCCAGCCTGCCGGCATGCGCCGAGCGAGGCCCACAGTGGAGCTTGGTCGAGTCTGTACACCGGTTTCTGGCGGTACGCCCGGGTAAGGACCAAGGATCGGTATTCAGACTCAGTCATTGGTGATCAATCGAGTATACGGGTCCCGAAGCGATCCTCAATGAATAAGTGAAAAGAAACCGAGACGCGGCGTGAGACCATCAGTTGTTGGAGGAAGGCGGCGAACCGGACGGCGGAGGATCCAGCAGGTCATACAACGCCGAATAATCGGCTTCGCCTAGCCCTCGTGCGACGGCAGCCTCCAACAGCGAAGCCACTCCTTCGAGGGGAGGGGTCGTAACACCGCGAGTCGCGGCCTCCCTCACAAAGAGCCTGACATCTTTGAGCAAATGGCGGGTGGAGAAATTCGGGTGGTGGTAGTCGCGCTTGAGCAAACGGGGAAGTTTTTTATCGAACGTCGGGGCATACAGCGCACTTTCCCGCAAGATGGCCATGAACGTATCGACGGAAATGCCTGCCCGTCTGATGAGCCCAAGGCTCAAGGCAAAAGCCAATGTCTCGGAGGCAATTAGCTGGTTGAGCGCCAATTTGAGTGCGGCAGCCTTGCCCACCGCCCCGACGAGCCGAGGCTCGCGGGCGAGCGATCGGAACAGCAGCGAGAGCGTGGCAAATTGATCTTCGGTGCCTCCGACCATGACGAACAGCGTTCCGGCTTTGGCTTCAGCCAAACTCCCCAGGACGGGCGCCTCGCAATATGTCCCTCCCCATCGTTCCACTTCGCGTTTGATCACAAGGCTTTCGTTGGACCCGATGGTCCCCATTTGCACGATCGTCTTTCCTGAAAGCGCCGCGGAGCAGGCAGGCGAGAACAGGACTGAATGAATGGCTGGTGCATCAGTAAGAAGGAGCAGGACAAGGTCCGCTTGAGTGATTGCGACCTCGGCAGACCCGACCACGGCAATCCCCTGCGCTTCAAGTGGAAGGGCCTTGGTCTGCGTGCGGTTGAATACGATTACCCTGTGGCCCACCGCCGCCAAGCGTTCGGCGATGGCTTTGCCAAGCAAACCCGTTCCGAGTAAGGCGATCTTCAGCGAAGGAGTCATCACCGCTTCTTTTTCGTTCGCGCCCGGTCTGCATGCGTCTGTAGCATCGGATGCAAATCGGCTGGTGCGGTTGCCGCAACCGCAATGACACCCCGGAATCGGGGAGTCGCCTGGTTGAAAGTAAATGGGCGGCCCTCGGCATCGGCCACCGACCCGCCGCTTTCCTGTACCAAGAGGACTCCCGCCGCGAGATCCCATTCATTCTCCGGTTCGATCGTCAGTGTCGCTTGCATTCGCCCGGCCGCCACCACCGCCAGCGCATTGGCAATCGAAAACATCGGACGGCAACGCACCTGGCTATCCAAATTGGCCCATCGACCGGCGCGATATTCCCAAGGGCTGACCAGGACGTGGGACATCGTATCCACTGGAGTCTCCGGTGTATGCGGTGAACCGTTGAGGCGGACACCTTGGCCGCGGATGGCCGTGAACAACTCGTCCGTCGACGGATTGAAAATGGCCGCCAGCACCGGAACGCCGCCCTCAATGAGCCCGACTGAGATGCAATATTCAGGAAGTTTGTTCACAAAGGCCTTCGTCCCGTCGATCGGATCGACGATCCAGACCCTGGCTTTGTCGAGCCGGGCCGGATCATCAGGGGATTCCTCGGAAAGCCACCCGTCATTTGGGAAATGCGTTTCTTGCATCTCGCGGAGGATCCGGTTTACTTCGAGATCGGCGGTAGTGACTGGCGAGCGATCTTTCTTGGTCTGAATTTCGAAGCCCTTGTGGGCCAGGTCCCTGGCCCTGGCCCCGGCCTTCCTGATGGTGCTGCTGAGTTGGGCGAGTTCTGGTTCCATGGTGCTGTGAGTGATGAGTCTTGGTCAGAGTACCAGGTCTTGGGGTATCGGAAAAGCAGAACCTCGAGCCAGATTCCTCTTGACCGCTCGTTCGAACCTGCGTACAAGCTGGCCCAGCTTGACGGGAGATGGCCGCGGGAGTCTGCTCGCATGGCACGACGAACAGCCTGACAAAAGACAACGTATGAAGCTGGTTCAAAAGCGCTCAAAAAAAACAGGTCTGCCGCCCGGGACGCTTGTCCACATCGGCGAGCGGAGGACTGAACAAGTCACGTTCACCGTCTTTCACTACAGCGCAGCCGGCTGCGAGGAACTGCAACCTCACCAAGCCAACCAGCTGGCGCCGCCCGCCGACGAGTCGGTCGTCTGGATCAACGTCAGCGGGGTACATAACGTCGAGGTGCTCGAGGCGTTCGGCAAGCAGTTTTTTCTGCACCCGCTGTTGTTGGAAGACATCGCCAACACCGACCAGCGGCCAAAGCTCGACGACTATGAAACGTATTTTTTCCTCGTCATGAAGATGCTGTCCTTGACGGATCGGAAAGAGATCGCCGTGGAGCAGGTCTGTCTGGTGTTGGGACGAAATTACGTCCTCTCGTTCCAGGAAAATGGGACCGATGTCTTTCAGCCGGTCCGGGAGCGTCTCCGAGGAGGGAAAGGACGGCTGCGTCAATCAGGCGCCGACTATCTGTTGTATGCCTTGGTGGATGCGATCGTCGATCAATATTTCGC
>DASTQY010000038.1:0-3371 GCA_035761525.1 Nitrospira sp.
AGAAACGCTCATGGTCATCAGCCGAGGCTCCGCATGATGACGTCGCCCATTTCAGTCGTCCCGACCACCCTGCTACCCGGACTCTGAATGTCTTTCGTCCGATAACCCAGATCCAAGGCCTTGACGATCGCCTGCTCAATCAGCTCGGCTTCCTTCTCCATTTTGAATGCGTATGACAGCATCATGGCTGCCGAGGCAATCGTCGCAATCGGGTTGGCGATGTTCTTGCCTGCGATGTCGGGCGCGCTGCCATGGATCGGCTCGAATAGGCCGACCTGCGCTCCGAAGCTGGCGGACGGCAGCATGCCGATCGAGCCCGTCAACATCGCGGCTTCATCGCTGAGAATGTCACCGAACATGTTGTTGCAGAGCATGACATCGAATTGCCGAGGATTGCGCACAAGTTGCATGGCCGCATTGTCAACATACATATGGCTGAGACTGACGTCTGGATAATCTTTGTGGACGTCCACCACGACACGACGCCATAGCTCGGAGGATTCCAGCACATTGGCCTTGTCTACCGAGGTCAGCTTCTTCCGGCGCTTTCGAGCGGCGTCGAACGCCACGATGGCGATCCGTCGGATTTCCTCCGTTGTATACACTTCGGTATTGACCCCTCGCTCGCTGCCATTCGGCAGCTTCTCAATCCCCTTCGGCTTGCCGAAATAGATTCCGCCGGTTAATTCTCGGACGACGAGGATATCAATGCCTTCCACGACCTCTTTTTTTAACGTGGAGGCGTCGGCGAGGTTGGGATACAGTTTGGCCGGCCGCAGATTGGCATAGAGGCCGAGCGCTTCCCGAATGCCCAGCAACGCTCGCTCGGGCCTCAGACTGTAATCCAATCCTTCCCACTTCGGTCCCCCGACCGCCCCTAGCAGCACGGCGTCGCTTTGTTTGGACACCGTCAGCGTCTCTTGAGGTAACGGTACTCCCACTTTATCGATGGCCTGACCACCGATGTCGCCGCTCGTAAACTCAAAGTGATGCCCGCACCGTTCACCGACCGCCCTCAACACCTTGACTGCTTCGGGAACAATCTCTCGACCGACGCCGTCGCCTGCTAGTACCGCGATTTTGGCTTTCACGCTACCTCCGCCGTTGGCTTCCGCTTCATGACACTCCCCGTACCGTCGAGGCTTCCCTCACGTCGGCGTCATTCCAATATTCGCTCGTCTTCAGTTTTCCAAGCGGGGTCGACGACGCAGAGAAACTCGATGGCGTCAATTCCTATATTCTCGAGCGATTGTTTACTGCCGGGCGGTACGTAGAGGGTAGTGCCGGCTTCCACGGTCGTGACCTGCTCGTCAACCATGAACCGTCCATGTCCGGTCAGAAAATAATACACTTCTGATGAACTCAGGACATGCCATTTCGAACGCTGACCGGGCCCTAACGTCCCGTGTGCGAGGCTATATCCAAGTTTCAGCGGATGCTTGGCCGGATGGAACACTTCGCGAAGCCGCGTATGGTCGCCGGCGAGGAACTCGGGCCGATCAGCCGGCGTGACCTTGAACACAGCAGCCCCCTTCGCCCTATCAGGCTTGGTAAAGGGGGCACTCTACCGTGCGAGGTTTCATCAAATCAAGTTCACCTTCTGCTCCCCCTGTGCCTGTTTCGTAGCCAAATACGCCAGCTTGTTCAAGGCATTCAGGTAAGCCCTTGCCGAGGCGGTAATGATATCGGTGTCCGCGCCATGGCCCGACACGGTTCGTCCATCCTCCTGAACTCTGACGGATACTTCGCCTTGGGCATCTGTCCCGCCGGTGATCGCCTTGACGACGTACATGAGCAACTTGCTTTTCGTCTGTGTGATGGCGGCGATGGTCCGGTAGACAGCATCGACGGGGCCATCGCCTGTCCCCCGTTGGCTGAGCGACTTGCCGTCGATTTCCAATTCGACCGTGGCGGTCGGCACCTGATCGGTTCCGCTGCTCACGCTAAAGGATTTCAGTGTGATCCGATCGGCCATCTTGGCCAATTCCTCGGAGACGATCACTTCCAGATCTTCTTCGTAGATTTCTTTCTTATGATCGGCGAGTTTCTTAAAGCGATCGAAGGCATGGTTCACCTCTTCCTCTGTCAACTTGTACCCCAATTCTTCGAGGCGCTGGCGGAACGCATGGCGTCCCGAAAGCTTGCCCATGACCATCTTGCTCTCGACCAACCCGACCGACTCGGGCCGCATGATCTCATACGTCGTTTTGTCCTTCAGCAGTCCGTCTTGATGGATCCCGGACGTATGGGCAAACGCGTTGGCTCCCACGATCGCCTTGTTTGGCTGCACCACCATGCCGGTAATTTTGCTGACCAGTCGACTCGTCTTGGAGATTTCTTCCGTGTGTATTCTGGTATCGGCTTGATAGAGGTCCTTCCGCGTGCGCAAGCCCATCGCAATCTCTTCCAACGAGGTATTGCCGGCGCGCTCGCCAATCCCGTTGATCGTGCACTCGACCTGGCCGGCGCCTTCCATGACGGCCGCGAGACTATTGGCCACGGCCAGCCCTAAATCGTTGTGACAATGCACTGAGATCACCGCCTTGTCGCTATTGGTTACCCGCTCCCTGATCCCTTTGATCAGCTTTCCGAATTCCTGGGGGATGGCATATCCCACGGTGTCAGGGATATTGACCGTCCCTGCGCCCGCCTCGATGACGGCTTCGATCACCTCGTACAGATAGGCGGGATCAGAGCGGCTCGCGTCCATCGGTGAAAACTCGACGTCTTCCACGTAGCCTCTCGCCCGCTGTACCATTTCGACGGCGCGCTTCTTGGCTTCTTCACGCGTCATGCGAAATTGATGCTTCAGATGGATGTCCGACGTCGAAAGGAACGTGTGTATGCGGACCTTAGGCGCACCTTTGAGGGCTTCCCAGGCACGGTCGATGTCCTCGGGGCGAGCCCGTGCGAGGCTGCAGATCGTCGGACCTTCCACCTCTTGGGCAATGCGCCGTACCGCTTCGAAATCCCCGGGGGAACTATAGGCAAATCCGGCCTCGATAATGTCCACGCCAAGCCTGGCCAGCTGTTTCGCCACCATCACTTTTTCTTCCACGTTCATACTCGCGCCGGGGGATTGTTCCCCGTCACGCAATGTGGTGTCGAAAATTCTGATCATCCGTGTCATGTTCTCACCCCTTCTGTTCTGAGAAATCGCTCAAAACGTCTTCCAGCAAGGCCGCATGGAGGGAGGTTCGAGACTGAGAACGCCGATGGGAGGCGTCTTCGACGATCTCAAAATGCAAAAGCCTCCATCCCTTACTCCAGGGACGGAGGCTTCGAAGACTCCGTGGTACCACCCTGATTCGGTTCGGACATCACCGTCGTGGTCCGATACCCTTCATTCGCCCGTCACGAGGGCAAAACGG
>DASTQY010000039.1:0-2714 GCA_035761525.1 Nitrospira sp.
GGCTGATCAACTTGGAGGTGTTGGAGAAGGAAGAGCGCCACATGCGGTGTCGTGTCTTGGACGGTGGACTCTTGAAAAGTAAGCGCCACGTCAATCTCCCGGGGATCCGTGTGAATCTGCCGGCGATCACGCAAAAGGACACCAAGGATATCCTGTTTGGCCTGGAACGGGATGTGGACTTCATCGCGCTTTCGTTCGTCCGTGAAGCCGCGGATATTCAGCAACTCAAGGCACTCATGGGTGAAAAGGTCGGGAGGGTGAAGATTGTTGCAAAGATCGAGGACCAGGAAGGCGTGCGTAACCTGGAGGAGATCATCAAGGAATCGGATGGCATTATGGTCGCGCGTGGCGATCTGGGAGTAGAAATCAACATCGAGGATCTCCCGAATGTCCAGCGCACGATCGTACAACGTTGTGCCGAGCACGGGAAGCGAGTGATCGTCGCAACCCATCTGCTCGAATCCATGATCCACAATCCGCACCCTACACGCGCCGAGGTCACCGACGTCGCTAACGCAATCTATGAAGAAGCCGATGCCGTCATGCTGTCAGGAGAAACCACGGTTGGGAAGTATCCGGTGAAATGTGTCGAATACCTGCGCAAGATTGCGCTGAAATCCGAGACCATTCCCGGATTGCGATTTGCGAAACAATTGCGCGATACGGGCAATAAACAACAATTGGCGGCGGCGGCCGTTCAGCTCGCCGAAGGGGTCAACGCCAAGGGCATCGTCGTGATTACGAGACGGGGACTCATGGCCGATCTCGTCGCCAACTGCCGTCCGTTCTCAACCAACATCTACGCCTTTACCAACATGAGCCAACCGCGACGGACCATGATGCTCAACCGTGGTGTCTTTCCGTTCAAGATTGATTTCAGTTCGGACCCTGAAAAGACACTACAAACGGCGTTCCGGATCTTGAAGGAGCGAGAACAGTTTCAGGTTGGGGACAAGGTCGTGATCATCTCGGACGTCCTGGCCCAGCAACGGGTCGACTCGATTCAGATTCGTGACGTTCCTTCGGACGACGTCTCGCCCGACACATCCATCCCAACCGATGCAGGCTCCTCATCGGTCGGATAGTCTTTTGGTAAAAGGGGGACATTCCCCGAGTGGTGTGAGTCTCTTCGGGACAAGACATGAAAAGAGTTATCATTCTGATGAGCATCGTTTTCACAGCGTGTTCTGCAACAGTTCCTGCGACTATGAGGATCGAAAGAAATCAAATTCTCCGAGGATCTGCGAGCGGGAAGGTGGGGAGGGATGCGGTTATTTCCGTGAAAACTATCGCGGGGCTGTCCTGCGCGGGGAAGATGTTTGTTCCTGTCACCGAAACCACTACTGAAGGCACAATTCAATGTAGCGACAAGCGGAAAGGGAATTTTATTGCGAATGGTAAGGGCGACTCGTGGGCGGGAGAGGGGAAACTGAACGATGGATCGAAATTCTTAATTTTGCTTGGAACGAATAGGACAGCGCTAGAGTACTAACACGTGCTAGCCTGTCTGAATTGTTCCGGCCCCTCCAAAACGTGTTTCCTTCGGATGAGTCCAGCCCCGCTGATCGGTTCTGACGCAGGAGCAAATATGACCATAAAAGAGAGTGGCTCTTCTGCCCATTCTACATTTTCTCTGCTCATCCTGGTTCTCTTTCTGTTCGGTTGGTTCGTGCTCCCCTCACTCAAGCTGAGTCGAAGCCAGGCCTACGCCGCAGGCGGAGGTCAGACGAAAATCCAGCGCATATCGACACAGTTCATCGCGGCGTTGGGCGATCCAGGTGCGACCTCCGGGAGCGGCGCGCAATCGTGGGGTCTGTGGCCTCTGGACCCTGGTCCTCGGGGCGTCGAACTGGACAACTATACACGGTTGAAGGACACAGGTGGAGTTGCCCCGGCGCGCTGGAAATTCGACGGCACGGACTGGTGGCTGGAGGAGCACGGACTGATCATGGAGCAGCCAACCTTTCCGCTCCCTCCCGGCAAATACCTGGTCACGGGCGCCCGCGACGTGACGGCTGTGCTGACCATTCATCCGGCCGACAGGAATGGCGACAGGCGCTGGGAGCTCGATAAAGGCGCGACGCTCTACGACGTGACGCACCTGGCCTGCCGCTCCGCACGCTATACACCGGCAGCGGTTGGTGGTTCGTGCTCCCCGGCAAACGTGCAGAAGGCTGCGTTCCCAGTTGCGCCTGGGAGAGCGATGCCTCCGGTCGCGGGCTGCACGAAGCAGGACTATGCCGTTCTAATCGTGATCGGCGTGGGGGTGGAAGACTGAACAACAGTGACGATCGGCTAAATTAAAAAAGGTGTCAGGAACAATTTCGCGGCACGTGGCGTCCGGCTTGTTCCTAGTCTCTCTGCCCCTTTAACGATCATCGCACCTCGCACCGCGATAGACACGTGCCCAAGGCATGGCACATCGCGGAATGGAGTCTGTGCACAAAAAAAGGGTGCCATGCTTTCATGGCACCCTCTCGCGTGTTCGATCGAGTGAACCGCTTACCAGCGATCGCGCTTTCCACCGGGGCCACGGTTACCACCGCCACCGAATCCACCGCCACCGGAACGCTGCTCCATCGGTTTCGCTTCATTGACCGTTAACGAGCGGCCACCCATGTCCGAGCCATTGAGCGCCGTGATCGCGGCCTTCGCCTCAGAATCCGAGGACATCTCCACGAAGCCAAATCCGCGGGACTGTCCCGTGAATTTAT
>DASTQY010000040.1:0-2434 GCA_035761525.1 Nitrospira sp.
ATGCGCTTGAGCAGCATCCGCCCTGGCCGCAGGTCAGCGGGGATGAAAAGAGATTGGCTGGCAGCGTGGGTCGACCGCAGCATCACACACCAAACTAATACACTATAGATACTACTTACTCGAGACTACCGGTTCCTAGGCAGCTCCCTCTCCTAGGATCTTTCCGAGTCCCGTGCGGTGGTGAGCATGGTCATCTTGAGTTTATTGCCTGGCGGGCTCGTGCGCGCTCGTGGCCATGGTCTTCTCGTGGGCGGACCTCCGGCACAGCGGCATCCACCGGCGACATCGGATCGGAAATGAAGAGGCAGGACGACACATGGTCTCTTGTGGTAATCCCAACGTCAGTCCATCTTTTTAGCGGGGGTAGAACGATGAAACATCACGACGAGACCTTGAGACCGCCAGCCGGACCCTTCGGCCCCGCCAGCATGACGCGACGCGGATTTGTCACCGCGACGCTGGCGGCCGGGTTTGCCTTAGCTGTGCGCCCAGTCTCAGCCGCAACCATCACGACGGACGAGACAGGTCTGACGACCGGCGCGATCCAGATTCGGACACGTGACGGCCAGATTCCCGCTTATCGAGCAAGGCCGGAGAAAGGCCGTGCGTTGCCGGTGGTGTTGGTGGTCCAGGAGATTTTTGGCGTGCACGAACACATCAAGGACATTTGCCGCCGGCTGGCCAAGCTCGGTTATCTGGCAATCGCACCCGAGCTCTATGCTCGTCAAGGTGATGTCTCGAAGATGACTGACATCGATGAGATCCGCAAAGTGGTCTCGCAGGTCGCCGATGCGCAGGTCCTGGCCGATCTCGATGCCGCCGCGACCTGGGCCAAGGAGTCAGGTGAAGGTAACGTCGAGCGACTTGGCGTCACGGGCTTCTGCTGGGGAGGAAGAATCGTCTGGCTCTATGCGGCCCAGAATGCTCAAGTCAAAGCCGGAGTGGCCTGGTACGGGAGACTGGTCGGCGCTCCCACGACCCTGCAGCCCAAACACCCCATCGATGGTGCCTCGTCGATCAAAGCGCCGGTCCTGGGACTGTACGGGGCGGAGGATCAAGGCATTCCGCTCGACACGGTCGAACAAATGAAGACGGCGCTTCGGGCAGCAGGCGCCACATCGGAAATCGTGGTCTACCCGAACGTCGGCCATGCCTTCTACGCGGACTATCGGCCGAGCTACAGAAAAGAAGCCGCAGAGGACGGATGGAAACGGCTACAGGAATGGCTGAAGCGTCACGGGGTATCGTAGTCCGATCGGACAGCTCAGGGAAAAAGTTTCCTCCTCCATGAGAAAGCCAGCCAGATGGAGCCCCAAATGGTACGCGTTCGACTGGTCTGCTAGGGGGAAATGGTCTTGCCTGTGGGCCTTACGCGTTGCATGAAATCCGTATGACATCCTGAACAATACGTGTGGGTCACCGGGTTTCCCATGAGCCTGATCCCATACATCTGCTCATAGGCCCGCTTCGTGACCCACCGATCTGGGTCCCCGGCAAATGTCTTTCGTGCTCGCACCAGTCCGCACACACAACACTTGGCGATTAGAGAGGTCTCAACACGTAGGCCCCCACGGTTGAGGCCTTGTCGGAATGTAGCCATACATCCTCCCGATGTCAGGTGGTCTCCTTCTCCTATTGAAAGCGTAGCTGGTGGGTGGACCCTCTTGGCACGTAAATCCCCTAGTTTAAGGCGTAGGATTCCCCGAGTTTCTCCAGGTGAAAATCCTAGTTTTCCTCTTTTTCGGCAGAGGCAGGCATTTTGAAGCGAGTAGGCGGGGATCAAATGGGAAACAACTGGGACATCGGTCAGCGCACAAGGCCGCTGCGCGTTCATGAGCCGGCGAGCGGAAGAGAAAGGGTTGTTACAGTTTCTTTGAGCCGACCTGAAAGATCCCAGTTCGCGTCGGATGCAAACTAGACAGGCGGCAACATAAGAAAAAGACTCACCAGGATGATCGGTGTCATCACATACATGGCCATTTTGCCGAATGAATCGTACACACCGTAGATCAAAACGGCGGCAATGAAGCTGAAATAGATGTAACCGATTCCCCGGTAGCCGGCGTTATGTTCAGCGGCCAAGGCTAGTGTTGGCGAGGCGAGTAGTCCCATTGCAAAGAGCGTGAAAAATCGTGTCATGGAAGACTCCTTGGTTAAGGTAAGTGTACGTAGCGGATCGGTTCGCGAGGGAGCGGACAGAACAACGCCCTGCCGGTGAACCGCACCCGGCAGGGCGTGAAAATGAATGGCGGAAAATGAGAAGGCGCCGCGCCGATCAACACGACAGCACAGAACACCTATATAAGAAATAGGCATTCATGCTGCGCTTTCCGACATAGGAAGTCAAATGATGGGAGGAGAGGCCTGCATACTCTGGCGACCTTCGAGGTGACGGATCAAATCGATCCGTTTCATGAAATCGAGGCAAGAGGCT
>DASTQY010000041.1:0-10062 GCA_035761525.1 Nitrospira sp.
GAGGGTGTCATAGGTCACCCCGGACAGGAAAAACACGGCGGGCATGAACGGCTTGGCCAGCAGCGACTGGACCCTGGAAAGCGGGCGCATGGTTCTACTGTGCGGAATCTGATGACTTTGAGCAACGAAAATGTGACTTGCGATAGGATCTTCGCAGACTGCTCAAACCAGTTGATGCTCTCACCCGCCCAACCCCGATGCGCCGACGCGTCTCTCCACAAGCGCGGCCGCAACGAGGTCCGTGACGCGCAGAATATGAACGTCATGCTTGCGGACAGGTGCGAGTTGGTGACGCCTCCACTATCTTAGCCCCGAGACATACTCTTTGCAGCTACGCCGCAGGTGAGAAGGGACGTGAGAACGAACCGTGAGGAAGGGCGCATCTTGGCGCCAGGGCTGGGTGGGTGCGAAGAGCGACTTGTTTCAGCAGTCTTACTCAGACGAAGGCGGGAAGCGGCGCATAGACGACAGGCTCTCCGATCAGTCGTTCCAGCCACCCAGCCATCAGGTCTTCTTTCAGCGGCGCCTTGTTCAACCGCGCCTCGATCGCAAAACCCGTCTGTGATCCGACCACGCCGATAATCGCGGAGGCCTCTTCGCCATCAGGAATAAGCTCCTGGGTCTGGAACTCACAGAGCGTGGCATACAGACGCCCGTCCGGTTCAATGGCCGATCGGATCTCCGGCAGGTCATCGAGCGGACAATGAACGGAACACCGATAGGCAAAACGGGCCGCGGGTTCAATGCGGGCAAATTCTCCAAGCGCCTCTTCGGAAAATCCCGTCAAATAGGCGCGCACCCCTGCCGGTTCAGGCGCGTAGGTCGCGACCAGCTGGCTGGCCGGAACGAGAAACTCGTATGCGTCGGAGGTGTTGTATTCGAACTGACACGGCCCGAAGGCATCCGGCCATGAGCAGAAAAATGGAACCGTTGGGTCGTTCGGACGAAGTACCAGCTGACCTTTTTCAATGGCCGTTTCAATGGGCAACCCGACGGTGGTAATGGCTTCAAGAAAAGCGGTGCGACGTTCGTCCAGCCATTGCTCTCGGCGCGCATCATCACGAGTTTCCCCCGGCGTGACCACTTCTCGCGTGTGGAGCCGGACACGCAAAAACGAATGGGCGTGCCGAAAACCGAGCCACAGCATGCTGCGGTTTTCGTGCAGCTTCATGCGTTCGCGGATGCGCCAAGGATGGCTGATTGAACAGTAGGTACCGACGTTCTGATAGCGAAGATAAGTGGTGTGGTAGGCACCGGCCAGGAGAAAAAAGTCTCCACGCCACCCGTCCCGGACATGCACCAACGTCACGTCCTCGGTGGACCAGGCATCCAGGCTGTCGAAGTCTTCCGGTGCCTCAACGCTCCATTCCTCCACGTAGCAGATGACGTCTTTGGCCGCAACCGCCGGTTTGAGCCCGAGAGCAGCGAGACGCTCACCGACCGCCAGCACCTGGGTAAAGGTCATCGGACCGCGAGTCTCCCAGCGGCGTTCACGCACGGATCAAATCTCCCTCAGACGATTACCGGCTCGGACGCACGGCGCGCTGTGAGATGGTGGTATCAGCAAGGTAACGATCGAGTGTATCTTTCACGGTCGCGGTCATCAACTTTTTGACGTCATCTTCCGAAAACCAGACGACAGTATCGGTCTGGGCTCCTTCGAGGCTCCGGCTGGTGCTGCTACGATCCACGTTGTTCCGCGCCGTGATCGTCAGTTTGTTGCTGGTCGTAAGATAGGTGGAAAACAATCGGCTCTTCGCATTCGCCGCGAATTCGAACAATTGCCCGCTGATCACGATGTCGGCATTTGGCGCGGATCCGGCTGGTGCGACACGCACATCCCATGACCGATCGAGCCATCCGGATGCCCTCAAGCGATCGGCGAGGGCCTGGGCATACACCTCTCCGGGCTTTTCTCCCGTCACATTAAAATATGTGACCCCTCCCCACAGGTGGGTGCGCATCCCGATGCGGTGTTTATCCGCCCGCCGGTCTTCAAACGGTTCAATGACGATTTTGACGGCTTCCGGTTCCGCGACCTGAACCGGTTGCTGCTGCGGTAGCACGTCTAAATGGAGCGTCTCTCCGCTTCCCCCGCAGCCCGACGTAGTCATGAGTCCGACCGCCAGCAGAATTCCCGCGCCCACCCGCATAAGCGAATGTATCACGATGCCCTCCTTAGGAATGGCGCGAGCGGGGCCTCGACGCCGCATGAACCATGTGCGTTGTGATGTCGCAAGGCCGGCAGCGGCGATCCGGTTGCAAGCAAACGATCACCAAATGCGCGCTAGTCTACAGAAATCCCCGCGCTCGTACAATTACAGCGACACAATCGGGAGCATGGCGCGGAACGCTTCCAGACTCAGACCTGCCAAATCCCCGCTCCGCAGCCGTGCATCGTCGAAGGGGATGAACCGGACGATCTTCAGGAATGTGCGTTCGGCCAGCACCGCGGCGGTTTGAGCCTTCCGATCATGAGTGATCGGCAGCGTGTAACCTTCGCCTCTTTTCCACTCCCAAAGGGTTGGCGCCAGTGACAATTCAAGATGCCGTCCTGCAATGGTATGGAATCGGTCGACGAGGCGCGCTTTGTATTGTTTGGTCAAGCTCCCTTCGAGCAGCCAGGCACAGGCGACATGGTGTCCCCACCAGACCAGTGTACGGAACGTACGCTTCTCAGGACCATGAAAGTACTTTGGACAATCCAGATATTGGTAGGGGAAATTCTCCAAGTGCTCGCCTTTCACGAACTGCGCGGAGAAGCCATCGTGAGGAAGCGCAGGAAGCTGGCTACGGCTCAATTCCGCTTTCAATGCTTCACCTGTCTTCTCCAACTGAACCCGGATCTTCTCACTGATTTTGGCCTTTTTCTGGAAGAACTGCGCGTCGATCAGCAGTGCAGTTTCCTCATCGGTAAAAGACAGCGCGTTCGTCATACTGAGTACACCGAGAGAGGAGCAAATGCTTGGGCGAACAGGATCACAGGAGCGTCGGGTACGAGTGGCTGCATATTGAACCGTTCAGCAATGTCAAAAGTTTGGCCAGCCGACTCGTCCTGATTGGCGTTCATCTTGGACGTGCGAGAGGGAAACCTGCCGCCATCTTATTTTTGGTGTGTTTCGAACGCCGTCACCGTCAAGACATAAAGCCGGCGGCATTCCGCGCAACGGATCACGGCAAGGTCTTCAAAGACATCCATCTCGCGCAACGTGAGGGCGGCCGCATGTGCCTCCAGACAGGCAGCGAACCGGACCTGCGACGGCAATTGAGCGTCGGATTCTCCGGTGGACGGCTCCGTCTGTTCCGATGCGGAAGTCCGAACCGCGACATCGCCGAGCATAAGATAATGAGCAAACCGGCAGGATGTGCAAGCCAGGATGAGCTGATTGCCCCCGGTGATCCGTCTGACCGATACGCATAATGGATGCACCGACCAGCATTGTTGGAGGAAAGCCCCGCTGTGGAAGACCTGTCCCATCGCGTCCAACGCTTACCAATTCCAGAGCGCGAACATGAGCACCATACCTCCCAAGTAGGGAATTGCGCAGGAGTAGAAAAGAGCCGCGCGCGCCTGTTCCTTCGAACCGGTCCTGGCACACTGTTCTTTGTAGACGAATTCGTAGGACAAAACGAGAAGCGTGAGACAGAGCGCCAAGATCCGACTCGTTCTGGGCCAGGTATACAGACCGCTGGCTAGAAAGTTTGCGGTGAAGAATCCACTGATGCTTAAAATGGCCGGAGCCAGCCCATAGCGAACTACCTGCGCAAACATGTTATGCCAAGCGGGGTGAGCGTCGTGTGGACGTGAACTGCGCTCGGAAGTCACGAACCAACAGCGACGGGAGATTCGGCCTTTTCGCCAGCGGATGTCGAGGAGTGTGTCCGGCCCGCGCGGCATGACTTGCATACTCGAGGCCGAGCCTTCAGAAATGAGAATTTCCCGCTTGCAAGACAGCTGTAGTGCACGAATTCATCGCAGACAGTGCAGCGGGACCAGCCGCCACGAAGGATGGTCTTGTCGCGATACAGTCCCTGCTTACAGACTTTGCAGTGTCGCGGCTCGATGGGGAGCAGCAGAGATTCCCACTCACCTCCCGCTTTGCGAATGCTCATGGACTGGAAGTATAGCGGGGGCATCTGCGCAAAAACAAGGAGAAGAACCCCTGCCCGACTGATGCCATGGACGGGAGAGCGCGGTGTCGAGCAGGGCGGGATACGCGAGTCCAACCATCGCAAGAGCAACAGAACCAACCCACTCGTTTGACTCCCCCTGGGGCCTTTGTTACTCTCCGCGCGGGTTTGTGTGCACTTGTGTCAACGTAGCACTCTTATGAATATTAAGGACTACTTGGAACAGAAACGCATCGAAGTGGACCGCTTCTTGGATGAAGTGACTCCACCAGCCGGCACGCCGCCGGTGACCCTTCATGACAGCATGCGCTACAGCCTTTTGGGCGGCGGCAAACGGATCAGACCAATACTCACGATTGCTTCGGCGGAGGCCCTGGGTACGAATCCACCTGGCCTGATGGCAGCAGCCTGTTCATTGGAACTGATCCACACTTACTCGCTGATCCATGATGACTTACCCTCCATGGATAACGATGACTTTCGCCGTGGTAAACCGACGAACCACAAAGTCTATGGCGAAGCCATGGCCATCCTCGCCGGCGATGCGCTGCTCACGATGGCCTTTGACTTGATCAGCCGCCCCGATCTCATGAAAGGTTGTGATCCTGTACGCCAGGCGCGGATCATTCAAGAACTGGCCTTCGGCTCGGGCAATATGGGAATGGTCGGGGGACAGGTCCTCGACATCCAAGCGGAAAACCAGGACATTGACTTGCCCACCCTCCAGAACATTCACAAACACAAGACCGGTATGCTGATTCGCGCCGCCGTCCGAATGGGCGCCATTGCAGGCGGCGCCAATGATCGACAACTCGACGACCTGACAGGATATGCGGAAGGCATCGGTCTGGCCTTCCAGATCGCGGACGATGTGCTGAACGTGACAGGCACGCGGGAAGAGCTCGGCAAGAATCCCAACACCGACGCTGAGCGCGGCAAGAAAACCTATCCGACATTCTACGGAGTGGAAGGAGCGAGACAATTCGCAGACGCATGCGTCACGCGCGCGATCGACCGGCTCTCGTCCTTCGGCTCTACCGCTGATCCTCTGCGAGAGATCGCCCGATATATCACGAGCCGCCGGAACTAGGGAAAGGGCGCCCATGACAGATGGCACGACCTTGGGATGCGGACACACTGCCAGCACTGGCCGGCTATCCGCCATCCGCTCTTCCCAATGAAAGCTCTCGTTACCGGCGCCACCGGCTTCGTCGGTGGCGCGGTCGCACGTGCCCTTGTCGGAGCGGGTGTGGATGTCCGAGTCCTCATCCGTTCCAACTCCGATCTCCAAAATCTCTCGGGTCTTTCCGTCGAGCGGGTCGAGGGCGATCTGCGCGACCCGGCCTCACTTCGGCCGGCGCTGGCCGGCTGTCATCATCTCTATCACGTCGCCGCCCACTATGCGCTGTGGGCCAAGGATCCGGCAATTTTCTACGACGTCAACGTCACCGGCACCCGTAATGTGCTGTCAGCCGCAAAGCTGGCCGGAGTTGAGCGTACCGTCTATTGCAGCACCATCGGTGCCATTGGATTACCGCCCGGCGGCGGATTGGGCTCTGAAGAAACACCTGTCTCGTTGGACCAAATGGCCGGTCATTACAAACGATCAAAATACCTGGCAGAACAAGAGGTGCTCAAATTCGCTCACGAAGGGCTCCCGGTCGTGATTGTGAATCCCAGTGCACCGGTCGGAGCTGGAGACGTCAGACCCACTCCGACAGGACAAGTGATTGTCGATTTCATGAAAGGCCGCATGCCCGCCTACATCGAAACCGGAATGAACATTGTGGACGTTGAGGACGTTGCCGCCGGCCACCTGCTCGCCATGGAGAAAGGACGTCAGGGTGAACGGTATATCCTGGGATGCAAGAACCTGATGCTTAGAGAAGTATTTGACATTCTCAGCGGTCTCACGGGCGTCAAAGCGCCCTCGCTCCGGCTTCCGCGTTGGACCGTTCTCCCTCTTGCCTATGCGAACCAATGGGTAGCAAACGTGACCGGCCACCCGCCTCGCATCCCGCTGGAAGGCGTCAAGATGGCCAAATACAGAATGCACTACGATTGTGGCAAGGCCATCCGCGAACTGGGTATTCCCCAGACACCGCCGGAAGTGGCGCTGGAGAAGGCGGTTCGCTGGTTCCGCTCCCATGGATATGCGTAAAGGATCAGTGTCGGTTACCCGTCTTCAGACTGACCGTAATGCACTCGACTCCCTTTTTGCAGGTGGCAATCAGGATGATAGCTTTGTATAGTGAATGGACTCCGTATGAAAACTAAGTTGCTCGGTGCAGCAGTTCTCATCGTCATAGCCGGTCTAGGCATTTTGAGTTGGGTCGGTTATCAACTCTTTACTACCGGGTTCAGCGCGAAGACGGAACCGCATGCGCTGGAGATCTGGATGGCGCGGCAGATTCGCCATCTCGCTATCCCGATCGACAAGCGAAACCTTACAAATCCCGTGCCCCTGACGGCGGAGGTGCGACGGGAAGGACGCGCTCATTTCGCGGATCATTGTGCTGTGTGTCATGCCAATGATGGCAGCGGGCAGACCCCCATCGGCAAGAACGTCTATCCTAAGGCGCCGGATTTGCGACTGCGTGAGACGCAGTCGATGTCAGACGGCGAGCTTTTTTGGGTGATTCATAATGGCATCCGCTTTACGGCGATGCCAGCCTGGGGCGCCGGCGAACCGGAAAAGGACTTGGACAGCTGGAAGCTAGTGCATTTTATGCGCCATCTGCCGCAACTCACTCAGGAAGAACTGGACGAAATGAAAACGCTCAATCCGAAGACACCGAACGAGCTCCTCGAGGAAGCGGCGTTCGAACGGTTCCTTGAGGGCGCCGACGCCGGCGGAAAAAGCTTAGAAGGGCATCATCACTAGTCATAGCTTGGAGGAAGGAGAGCGGATTCACCATGTTTCACTCATTAATTCTCGCGGTGCTTTGCGTGATGCTCCCGACGACGGCCCTGGCACACGGAACGGGCCAGCACGTATTGGGAACAGTAGTCGCGATCGACTCGAAACATCTCGAGGTTAAAACCCAGAAAGGCACGACCGTTGAGGTGCTGATCAACAAACAAACGCGGTTTAAAGAAAAAGGCAATCCAAAAGGGGCGAATCTCCCCAGTGTCGGTGACCGCGTGGTAGTCGAGGCGATCAAGGATGACAAGGCCCTTACCGCCACGGAGGTCCATTTTTCGTCATTCAAGAAGCCGGCGCAAGAGCCAGCGCCCCTGCCCCAACAGACGCCGGCGGCTGGGACACCGGCTCCATAGGACGTAGTGCGGTGCGTATCGTTCATCTTTCCCAGCAGATGCAATCCGCTCCGTTCAGCGGAGGATTCCACGGCGCCATGGTGCGCCTTCTCATCACAGGCATTGCGGTGTTTTTGGCGGTGGCCACGGTGCCCGGGCTGGAAGCAGATAGCTTCGGAGCAGGAGTAGCCGCAGTGCTGGTGCTCACGTTGCTGAATCTGCTGCTTCGGCCGCTGTTGTTCATTTTAACCTTGCCGCTCATCGTGCTCTCCCTGGGACTGTTTTTGGTTGTCCTCAACGCGCTGCTGTTGGAGCTCACCGCATATATGGTGAAGGGCTTCACAGTATCAGGCTTCTGGCCGGCAGTTGGCGGAGCGCTCGTCATCAGCGTCGTCACCAGCGTGCTGAATCTTTTCACAGGCGATTACCGCCAGGTCGACACCCGTACGACGCAGCCGAGGGAGCCAAAAGTTATCAACCCTCCAGAGTAGAAACTTTTTTGTCAGAGTGATCAAAAAGATCTCCAGCGAAGCCGCAGCGAGCGCGGAGGTGAGGCGTGCTATGTTCGGCACCTTGAACCTCTGCGCGATAAGGGAACAAAGCGTGGTGAAAGGCGCGTCCCGGTGCACCGGGCGGGCGGGTGAAGAGACGGTTTTCAACACGCTGCTGCGGCTGCTTTTCATTGAATTGACGTTGATGCATTGCTACAATGCGCGCACTTCTTAGCTGAACGCGGAATATGACACCAGCCATTCCACAGAGTAAGCCGCCGTCTGAGACCCAGCTTCAACGGACGCTCAACTCAGTCCTCAACGACATACCGGTTGATTCAGCGCTTGCCGCTATTTTGCACCGGGAGAACGGTCCGCTCGTTGGACATGCCACGCGAGGATTCACGGCTCGGGACGTCCAAGCGATCCTACGCACACTTTCCGCTCCGGCGCTTATTACCGCTGGCGCACAGGATCAGGACGGGGGCCGCACGATGCGCTTGCGCATGATTACCCCAGGAGCTAAGTCGCTGTTGGGCGTTCCGCTACGATATCGAAACCGTACCTACGGCTTTCTCGTCATAGGCCGAAAAGAGAGCGCGGCGTTTACGAAAAAGGAACGCGGTTTGATGGACCAGGCCAGCGAAGACGTCACAAAAGCTTTGGACCGAGAAAAGCTCTTCGACATGAACGTGGTCCTGAGCCGTCCGCTGGTGAACCAGGAACAGGTGTCTGTGGCCATTCCATCCCCGCCTCTCTTGTCCGCGCCGGTTTCGCAGCTCACGCCGCAGCTTCAGGAGAACATCACGGCTCTCCTGACCGACGCCGCCGAGACGGTCACTTACGATCGGTCGTGGGTATGCCACTACGATCCCATTGCCGGCAGCGTGGAGGTTCTCGGCATGGCAGGAGACCTGAAAGGCGAGCACAAAGACGGCAAGAAAGACATGCGGCCGGGTCATCGCCTTGCTCTGGACAGTTCTGCGGCCGGGTGGGCCATTCGTCATCGTAAACCCCGGGTGGACCACGATTTGGCGTCCACCCAAGGCCGCTTCCTCGATCATAAACAGCTGTTCAAAGATCGGTTCCAGTCATCATTGGTATTTCCGTTTTTTGTCAGGGGACAGGTTGGCGGTACGGTGACGTTGGCTTCGCGTGAAGCGGACCGCTACCAACCGACGGATGCGCGGACACTGGAGCCGTTGATTCTAAAACTTGCCGACCTGCTCCAAGCGCCGTCGGCAGTAGAGGCCGCTCCCGCGCCTGTTGTCGACGAAGGCGGGACCTCCGCTGCTCCGGCTCAGCCCGCTGTGATCTCGCAAGAACCGATTATTCGCAAGCAAGAGCGTCAGGCCGCGATCGGAGAATTCAGCGCCTTTCTCGCCACGGAGGTACGCGAACCGCTCGGCTCGATTCGAGCCCAGTTGGAAGAGGTCACCGGAGAAGGCGTGCTGGATTTTGATCCCCAAACCCGTGTCGAAAACGCCATGCGCGATCTGATGAGGGTCGAAGCGATTCTCAATGAGATTTTGGACTTCGCGAAACCGCTGGAATTGAATCGACGCCTCGTCCGTATCCCGGAGGTCATCGAAAGCGCGCTGACCGTGGTGGCCAATGACCTCGAAATCACGAGAATCCAAGTCGGGAAAGAGTATGCTCCCATCCTTGCGCCTGTCAGGGGCGACGAGGCAAAGCTGCAACAGGTGTTTCTCAGTATTTTCAAGAATGCCTGTGAAGCGATGAGCCCAGGTGGACGGCTGACCATCCAAGTGGCACAACATCGGGCGGGGCGAGGCATCGAAGACCATATTCTCATCAAGAACGACGGAGCACCTATTCCGCCGGAAATCGTAGACAAAGTTTTTGAGCCGTTTTTTACGACAAAAAAAGCTGGATCCGGGTTGGGCCTCGCGACCGTGAAGAAGATCGTGGAAGAACATGGCGGCTCAATCGCCATCGGAAGCGCACCTGGCGAGGGCACCACGGTCACCATCCGGCTGCCCGGTGTGAGCCGTGGTCCTTCATTCCGTCATCGGGGGCGCGGCCGGCGCCCCCCGCATCGGCGATAGTGCTGCCATACTGAAGATTTTGTTCCCTCCCTGGCCGGTTTTAGAACTCGTTCCAACTGTGCGCAGCATTTCTTATCCACCCACCCGCTGGCACGTCCCGACATGTCAATTTC
>DASTQY010000042.1:0-2804 GCA_035761525.1 Nitrospira sp.
CGTCTGCTCCACCAGCGCCATCCCCTTTGGCGCGTGCAAGGTGACGCCATCCGTTCCCCCCTGAATAAATTTGAGATCTACGAGAGTCCCGCTGCCATCGAGTTTGGTAATAAAGCCATTGTTGTCGGCGGTGTCCGGTTCGCCATTCACACTCGAAATAAAATAGTCTTTTCCCGCAGCGCTGGTCACAAAACTATAGGGCGTTTGCAGGTTGGTGACGGTGATCTGCCCGAATGCAGCAGGGGTCATTGCCGCCAGGCACAGGCCCGCACATCCGATGACAAGACTAAACAGGTAACGGATCATAAGGGTTAGGTGGGGGGACGGTTATGGTGGCGTCGCGATGCACATCGGAATCATCGTAGCCGTGACGTGGAGAAGCTGTCAAGAAATCGGCGGAAAGGCCAACTGCCATGCTGTGCAAAACCGCGTCCGCCCATACGTTGACTTGCATAAAATTGCCCTGTTAAGGTGCCGTTCTCTTAAGCAAGTCACTGGTGGACCAGGCTCATGAGGAGCATCCGATCCACCGCGCACCTTCTGACTCCGGATTATGCAATGGGAGGACGTTGTGGCAGCTCGATTGATTGACGGGAAAGCATTGGCGCAGCAGGTGCGCGAGGGTCTCGTCGGAGCATCTGCGGCGGTGTTGGCAAAGACGGGGATGAAGCCGGGGCTCGCGACGATTCTCGTTGGAGACGACCCCGCGTCACACGTCTATGTAAAGAACAAGCAGAAGGCCTGCGAACTGGCAGGCATTCACGTCGACGACCACAAATTGAGTGCCCATACCACTCAGGCTGAACTCCTGGCGCTCATTGAGAAGAAAAACGCCGATCAGAAGATTCACGGCATTCTCGTTCAGCTGCCGTTGCCCAAACACATCGATAGCCGCGTGATTTTGGAAGCCGTTTCTCCTGATAAGGATGCGGATGGATTTCATCCGTATAATTTCGGCCGACTCGTGGAAGGCCATCCGGTGTTCGAGGCCTGTACGCCGAAGGGCGTGATCAAAATGATTGAATCCACCGGCGTCCCGATCGAAGGCAAGCGTGCGGTGGTCGTCGGGCGCAGCAACATCGTGGGCAAGCCGCTCGCGCTCATGCTGTTACAGCGTCACGCGACCGTCACGATCTGCCATTCCAAAACCAAGGACCTCCCTGCAGTATGCCGGGAAGCCGAACTCCTGCTTGTCGCCATCGGCAAAGCGAAATTTGTCACGGCCGATATGGTCCGCGAAGGCGCAGTCGTCATCGACGTCGGAACGAATAAATTGCCGGATGGCAAGCTCTGTGGCGATGTCGATTACGAGTCGGTCAGCCAAAAGGCAGCTTGGATTAGTCCCGTTCCGGGCGGGGTCGGACCCATGACGATTGCAATGTTGCTGGACAATACGGTGGAGTCTGCTAAGAGAATGGCTGGGATGAAGTAGGTCGGATCAGGGCACCTTCTGCGCTCGCGCACTGCGCACGCAGCAAAAAGGGGTTTATCCCGTCGCCAAGATCCATTGGACGGGCTCTGGGTCGAACAAGTTCTGTTTGGCGGTGCTCGCATGGGAAAAGGGCGCGTCTCGGCGCGCCCGAAGGTGGGCGGGTGCCATGATGCGCGCGGTGGAAGGTGCCCATGCTCGGATCTCCTTCATCGAAAAAAGGAAGATGTTGGTGAGGTAAGGAAATGAGTCAGGTGCCGAAGAGACTGAAAGAGGTCCTCGACCAGGGACAGTTCGCTGTCACGATCGAATACAATCCCCCGAAAGGAACGAACATCAACGGTGTGCTAGAGAACGCCAAGCAACTGTTGGGTCGCGTACATGGCGTCAACGTGACCGACAACACCGCCGCAGTCATGCGGGCGGGGTCTTTGCCCGTGTGCCGGTTGCTGTATGAGTTGGGACATGATCCGGTCATGCAGTTGACCTGCCGAGATCGAAACCGGATCGCCATGCAGTCGGACCTGTTAGGCGCCCACATGCTCGGCATCCGCAATATCCTCTGTCTCACCGGCGACTATCCCACGGTCGGCGATCACAAGGATGCGAAGCCGGTGTATGACCTTGATTCGGTCCAGGTGATGGGGCTTGTTCAAGGGTTGAACAACGGGCGCGATCTGGCGGGAAACAAGCTTGATGGATCTACGGCTTTCACCATCGGTGCTGCGGTGACACCGGAAGCCGAGCTGGTAGGTCCTGTGTTAGCCAAGTTCGAAGTAAAAGTGAAGGCGGGCGCGCAATTTTTCCAAACGCAAGCTATCTACAATACCGATCAGTTTGCGAGCTTCATGAACGCCGTTCGTCCGTTCAAGGTCAAAGTGCTGGCCGGAATTCTTTTGTTGCGCAACGCCAAGATGGCAGAATTCATGAATGCGAACATTCCGGGCATGTCAGTACCGCAGGCGATGATCGACGAATTGCGAGCGGCGGGGGACAAGTCCGAAGACGTCGGTGTGGAGATTGCCGTTCACAGCATTCAGGCCGTCCGTCCTCATTGCGACGGCGTGCATATCATGGCGATCAAGGGAACGCATCGGCTCGGAGAAATTATTACCAAGGCCCAACTCACATGATGACCGTTCCCGATCTTCAGCGCTGCAAGCGCGACAAAAAGAAAGTGATCGTGGTGACGGCGTACGATGCGCTCTTTACCCGGCTGCTCGAGCAGGCAGGCATTGAGGCCATTCTAGTCGGTGACTCCTTGGGAGTAGTCGTGCAAGGCAAGCCCAACACACTCGCAGTGACGATGGAGGACATGCTGTATCACACTAAACTTGTCGCCGGGACCGCCCAGAAGTCATTGGTTATCGGGGAC
>DASTQY010000043.1:0-3871 GCA_035761525.1 Nitrospira sp.
ATGCCGGAACACCAGCCCGACGTTGCCCCGTTGCCGGAATATATTCACCCGGAACCGGCCCAGCTCCTTATAATAGAGTGCCAGATTCATCTCCATCTTTTCTTCGAACTCGCTGCGTTGCTGGCCACGCATCAGCGCCAATGCCAACGCCTCCAATTGTTCATTGGTGAACGGGGGTGTGTTGGCCGGCTGGGTTGAACCGTGGACACGGTAAGACGGCGGTGAGTCCACTGTCAGATACATGTCGGAGGCTTCTTGATCGACCATGACCTTGAGCAGCGTGCGGATATCCATCGTAACTCCCTTAGTATCGTACGCGATGACTTATGCGGCTCCGCTCAGAGGCGAACCGCCGAAGAGGTTCGGGCTCATGCTGCGTGACTGCGCTTCCGCCTTGGTCACGACGCCGCGTGTGGCCAGCTCGACCAGCGCCATATCCATCGTCTGCATACCGTCTTTCTGACTGGCCTGCATGATGCCCGGGATCTGGTGGAGTTTTCCTTCCCGGATCAAGTTCCGAACCGCTGTGGTGGCGACCATGACTTCGAGAGCGGCAACGCGGCCACCGGCTTTCTTTTTCAGCAAAGTCTGGGTGATGACGGCTTCCAAGGCTTCCGAGAGCTGGGTTCGGATCTGTGCTTGCTGAGCGGGAGGAAACGCGTCGATGATGCGGTCGATAGTCTTTGGCGCGCTAGAGGTGTGGAGCGTGCCGAAGACCAGGTGTCCCGTCTCGGCGGCCGTCAGGGCCAGCTGGATTGTCTCCAAGTCACGCATTTCACCCACAAGGATGATGTCGGGATCTTCACGAAGCGCAGACTTGAGCGCATTTGCGAAGGACAGGGTATGCACACCGAGTTCGCGCTGGTTTACGAGGCACTTCTTCGTTTTATGAACGAACTCGATCGGGTCCTCGATGGTGATGATGTGGCCCTCAAACGTATTGTTGAGATAATCCACCATCGAGGCGAGCGTCGTCGATTTACCGGAGCCCGTCGGACCGGTGACGAGAATGAGTCCCTTTTCTTTATCGCAGAGCTGACGGACGATCGGGGGCAAGCCGAGCTTTTCCATCGGAATGATTTCCGTGGGGATGTTCCGGAATACGGCGCCGAGTCCTCGGTTTTGCACGAAGACGTTCACGCGGAATCGAGCAATGTCGCCCAGTTCAAAAGAGAAATCGCATTCCCGCTTTTCTTCGAAGTTCTTTCTTTGGGCGTCGCTCATCATGTCGTAAACGAGCGCATGCGTTTCTTCAGAGGTCAACGGGGGATGGTCGAGTTTTTTGAGGTCTCCATGAAGGCGGATCATTGGCGGTTCGCCGGCGCTAATGTGACAATCCGATGCCCCTTCTTTGGCTGAAAAGGTCAGCAGCTTTGATATATCCATGAAGACAGCTCCTTAGTAGGACGATCCGCGTTACTTGAGGGCGGTGATCAATACAGGACGTGATGATGCC
Source organism: Nitrospira sp. (assembly GCA_035761525.1). Lineage (GTDB taxonomy): Bacteria > Nitrospirota > Nitrospiria > Nitrospirales > Nitrospiraceae > Nitrospira_C. The sequence continues at coordinate 1,457 of DASTQY010000043.1, forward strand.
ACAAGTTGATGGGAAAGCAATTAAATCTCTTGATTCCGACGAGGTCAGAGCACGCCAGTATGCTGTCCGGTTCGTTCGAATGCGGCGAGCGCCTGATCAATCTGTGCCGGTGTGTGTTCAGACGTCACCGTGATACGAATTCGGCTGGTGTCGGCAGGAACGGTAGGGGGGCGGACGGCAGGAGCGAACACATCGTTGGCGAGCAGGTGTTCGGCGAACCGGAGGGCCGTATCCGCTCGTCCGATCAAAATCGGCATGATCGGAGAGACAGTGGCCGCCATGGTGAAGCCTAATCGCCGCAGTCCTTCAAACAGACGTTCACGATTGTCCCACAGGCGACGGCGTCGTTCAGGCTCCCGCTCGATGATGCGGAGGGCCGCGAGCGCGGCCGCCGCCGACGCGGGAGGCGGCGCCGTGGCAAACATGAATGACCGGCAACGATGCAAGAGGTACTGGATCGCGTGGTGGGTGCCCGCCAGAAAGGCGCCGCTTGATCCCAAGGCTTTGCCCATTGTTCCCATGTGCAGGGCAATGCGCTTTTCAAGGCCAAAGTGCTCGACCGTTCCACGTCCGTGTGCCCCCATGACGCCGGTGCCATGTGCATCGTCCACGTAGAGGTCGGCTTCATGGATCTCGGCGAGATCGGCCAGGTCACCGAGGCGAGCAAGGTCGCCGTCCATGCTAAAGACCCCGTCTGTCACGATCAACGTTCGGCGCCCGACGCGTCTTTTTGAGAGCAGCCTGGCCAGGTGCTCCATGTCGTTGTGCCGGTAAATTCGCACGTCGGCTCCGCTCAAACGACAGCCATCGATCAAGCTGGCATGACAGAGGCGGTCGGCAAGGATCAATCCGCCGGAACTGATGAGAGCGGGGATGGCGCCGATGTTCGCAAGATAGCCTGACCCCAGCGTGAGAGCGGATTCCGTGCCCTTGAACCGGGCAAGGGCTTCCTCAAGGTGTTGATGCGGAGGCAGCGATCCGGACACTAATCGGGCCGCGCCCGATCCCGCTCCGTAGGTTTGAGTGGCCCTGACGGCGGCATCGACAACATCGGGGTGACCTGCAAGTCCGAGGTAGTCATTCGACGCGAACAATAAGACGTCGCGTCCTCCAACGCGCACAAGAGGTCCCGTGCCCGATTCCAGCGGCAGTAACCGTCTTGTCAGATGCTTCGAGGCCAACTGCGCGAGGTAGTCTTCAAACATCATGAATGACGGTTCCGCGACGGCCGAGTCACGGCTGCAGGCAGGCATTGCCGGCCATCATCGCATTGACAAGTTCGTAACTTCCTTAGTATAAGGCGCGAGGATAGGTCGAGGAAATGGGTTCTTGCGTTGTCTGATGTCCCGATGACTTACCGCATTAAGATTCCCGCCAAGACGCTGCAAGTCGACGAAGCGCACCTGCTCAGTGGATTGGAGCATCAGCTCCACCGCCTGCAGGAGTACCGGCGTCCGTTGCTGGTCGGCTTCGCCGTGCTGTTTCTCGCCGTCGCGGCGGTGGGTGGTGTACTCTGGATGGATCGGCAGGCATCCCAGAAAGCCCATGAACTGGAGCGAGAAGCCGCGCGCCTGCTGACGGCCCGTGCAACGGCCGATCCCAAAAATACCGACACACTGTTGACGCAGGCCCTGGCGAAGTATCGTGAGGTCATCGAGCAGTATCCTCGTACCCCAACGGCGCCGTTGGCCATGTATCATCTTGGCAATACACAGGCGCAGGCCAACGATCTGCCGGCGGCGATCGAAACGTATCAACGCTTTATCCTCCTGTACGGCAGTCAGTCTGCTCTTGCGGGACTCGTCCAGCAACGCCTGGCCTATAGTTATCTCTTGAAGGGAGATCGCGACCAAGCGGCCAAGGCGTTTGCCGCCATTGTGGAGCGCCCGGGAGCCTTGCTCAAGGATCAGGCGCTGTTTGAATTGGCACGATTGGAAGAATCGCAGTCGCGTCCCGAAGGAGCGCTGGCGCGGTATCAGGAACTGATCAAGACCTATCCCACCTCACCGTTCGCCAGCGAAGCGACGATCAGAACCAAAGTGCTCGACGTGAAGCAAACCAAGGATGCCTCTCCCCAGCCACCCCCTGCAGTTCCAGCCTCTCCCGGAAAAAAGCCGTAACCGTGCGTTCGAGACACAGGCCGATGCCGTTCAAGAGGGCGCGCGCTGGGGGTTTTTAGCGGCCGATGACGAGAAAGTCGCCCGGTCTGATCGTCGGGCCTGTGAGATTGTTTCTGGTTTTGAGGGTCTTCAGCGGAATGCGAAAACGGCGCGAGACTTTCTCCAAGGTGTCCCCCACGCGCACTTTGTACCAGCGAGAGCCGGCCGAAGCGAATTGAGGTTTCGCCTCCCGGGGGAACTTATAGGTGGGAACGCGATCGAGGAGTTGTTCTACTTTGGCCTTCGTTCCGACTGG
>DASTQY010000044.1:0-8268 GCA_035761525.1 Nitrospira sp.
CAGCGAGGAGGCGGCAGCCAGCGTCGTGCCCTTCAGGTCGTTGATGATTTGTGCATAGATGTGCCCGCTGCTGCGAAACACATTGAGCCGGGGACGCTCGTCGGTTCCGAAGACCCGCTGACGAACCCGCTGCTGGCGACGTGCAAGATGACGTAATTTAGCTGCGCTGTTCATGGTTCAACCTATTTTCCCGTCTTGCCTTCTTTCTTTCTCAACACTTCGCCTACGTAACGGACTCCCTTTTGCTTGTAGACATCAGGTGGCTTGATCGCTCGCAGATTGGCCGCGACTTGCCCCACCAGCCGCTTGTCCGAACCTTTGATATTGATCAGCGTTTGCTTGTCGACCTTGACGTCGATGCCGGTCGGCACCGGATACAACACCGGATTGATGTATCCCACATTGAAGCTCATGGTCCGTCCCTGAATGGCCGCCTTGTAACCGACGCCGGTTATTTCCATATTGCGTTCATAGCCTTTGGTCACACCCTCGACCATATTATTCAACTCCGCGCGAACCAGGCCGTGCATGGCGCGTACTTTTCGCTCGTCAGTGGACCGCGTGACGACCACCTGTCCCTTGTCGACGGTGACACCGATTCCCGGCTTTAACGTCCAGTCGAGCTTCCCAAGCGGCCCCTTCACCGACACCACGGATCCCGCTACCTTCACATCGACGCCGGTCGGAAGAGGGATCGGTTTTTTTCCAATGCGTGACATGCCTTCCTCATCTTTCCTGCTCAATAACCCTTACCAAATTGAACACAGCACTTCGCCGCCGAGGCCGGCTTTTCGCGAAGCTTGATCGGTCATGATGCCCTTCGACGTGGAAAGAATCGCCATGCCGATTCCGTTTCGCACGCGGGGGATGTCCTTCGTTCCCACATACACACGACGTCCCGGTTTGCTGATGCGCTGCATGCCGGTGATCATGGGCTGCCCTTCTCCGACGTAGCGCAATTGGACTTTCAGAATAGGATGCCCGTCTTCCGTCCCAGAGTCGATGCCCTGAATGTAACCCTCGGCTTGCAGCACGCGAAGCACCTCCCGCTTCAATTTTGAAGCGGGAACTGTCACGACGTCATGATGGCGCCGGAAGCCGTTGCGCAGTCTCACCAATAAATCGCTGATAGGATCGGTCACCATGCGAATCCCTCTACTCCCTCTTCATTCACCTTCATTGAACAACGCTTCCCGCTTGAGTGTCGAATCTGATTGTCACCAACTGGATTTCCGAACTCCCGGAATCTCGCCCTTCAGACTGAGGAGCCGAAAGCAAATCCGGCACATTTTGAACCGCCGCAGATACCCGTGGACACGCCCGCACAACCCGCACCGGTGGTAGCCACGTGTCGCGAATTTCGGTTTGGTCGCAGTCTTATTTCTGAGCGCTAATCTCGACACGCTGACTCCTCCCTTGGTTACGTCCGGAACGGCATGCCCAGCTGGGTGAGCAGTGCTTTACCTTCATCGTTCGTCCGAGCCGTGGTCACGATCGTAATGTCCATGCCGTGAATCGAACCGACCTCGTCGTATTGGATCTCCGGGAAAATGAGCTGCTCCTTCAGACCCAACGTGTAATTACCCCGGCCATCGAAGGCTTTCGGAGACACGCCCCTAAAATCGCGGATGCGCGGCAGGGCCAGTGTCACGAGCCGGTCGAAAAACTCGTACATGCGCCGGTTCCGCAACGTCACCTTCGTCCCGATCGGCATTCCCTGCCGCAGCTTGAATCCGGCGATCGCTTTCTTCGCGCGGGTCACCACGGCTTTTTGTCCCGTGATCGTGCCCAATTCCGTCGCGGCGCTTTCCAGCAGCTTCACATTTTGGATGGCTTCGCTCATGCCCACGTTGAGCACGATGCGTTCGAGCTTGGGCACCTGCATGACATTCTTATAGCCAAACTCCTTCATCAATGCCGGCACAACCCGGTCTCGATAGGTGTCGCGCAACCGCGGCTGGAACTTCGATTCCTCGCTGCCGTCGTCCAGCACCTGGGGAGCCTTGCCGCTGTCCTTTTTCGCCGGCCGGCCCGACTGCTTTGCGGTCTTGCTTTTTTTCGGATCCTTTGCGTCCGCCATACAACCTTCTTTTCCGGCAGCCTGGTGAAAAGTCCTCCAGCGTTGTTCTCGCTGAAAGGCCTTTTTGACCAGCTGCTATCTCCCTTACTACTCGATTAATTCGTTGGACTTTTTACTGAACCGCACTCGCCGTCCGTCCGGCTGCACGCGAATGCCCAAGCGCGTAGGCTTTTTCGTCACCGGGCAGAGAAACATCACGTTGGAAATGGCCAGCGGGGCTTCTTTTTCCAGAATGCCGCCCTGCTTCACCTTTTGATTCGGTTTGGTATGCCGCTTGATGATGTTCAGCTTTTCTACGACGACCTTCCCTGCGGAACGATCGACGGAAAGGACCTTGCCGGACTTTCCACGATCCCGGCCGGCGATGACCACCACCGTATCCCCTTTACGAATATGAGCCTTCTGCAGCGCGTGCACGGTCACCCCTACGGTTGGTTAAAGCACTTCCGGAGCCAGCGAGATAATTTTCATGAACTTTTTCCAGCGAAGCTCACGCGCGACCGGTCCGAATATGCGGGTCCCGATCGGCTCACCCTCTTTGTTAATGAGTACACAGGCATTCCGATCGAATTTGATATAGGAACCGTCTTCGCGCCGGACTTCTTTGGTCGTCCGCACGATCACTGCCCGGCTGACGTCGCCCTTTTTCACCGTCGCCTGTGGAATGGCTTCCTTGACGGCCACAACAATGACATCTCCCAGTGAGGCATAGCGACGCTTCGACCCGCCGAGTACGTGAAAGCACATGGCCTGCTTCGCGCCGGAATTGTCGGCCACGTCCATGTATGTGTAATTCTGAATCATGATGCGTTTCTACCTCGCCGAGCACGCCCCCGTTACTAGTCGACACGCCCCTTTTCCAAAATTTCGACGACCCGCCAGTGCTTGTCTTTGCTGATGGGTCTGGTCTCGATCATCCGGACACGGTCTCCGATGTTGCAAGAGTTCTGTTCGTCATGGGCCTTGAACTTCGTCAAACGCCGGAGCACCTTGTGATAGATGGGATGGACGACTTGACGCTCGACCGCCACAACGACGGTCTTGTTCATCTTGTTGCTAATGACGCGTCCCACCCATTCTCGCCGCTTGACTTCAGTTTCCGCCATGCTCTGCAACCCTTTCGCCGTTAGGACGCCTTCTTGTGATCGGTCTTTTCAACCTCGCGCAGCACCGTTTTTACTTGTGCGATCGACCGCTTGGTCTTTCGAATCTGCATGGGATTCTCGAGCCGACCGGTGCCCAGTTGGAACCGGAGATTGAACAATTCCTGGGCCAGTTGCTTGGCCTTCTCGGCAAGCTCGTCGCTGCTCAACTGCCGTAACTCTTTCAGATCCATTGTGCTCATCGTTTCACGTCCAAATTAAAACTCACCCCGGGTCACACACTTGGTGGCGATCGGAAGCTTGTGCGAAGCGAGGCGGAACGCCTCATACGCGATATCTGGAGTCACACCACCCATCTCGTAAAGGATCCGGCCGGGCTTGACGACGGCTACCCAATATTCCGGGTTGCCCTTGCCTTTTCCCATGCGTGTTTCGGCCGGTTTTTTCGTGATCGGCTTATCCGGGAAAATTCTCGTCCACACCTGGCCGCCGCGTTTCACGTAACGCGTGATGGCAATTCGCGCGGCCTCGATCTGGCGGCTGGTCACCCATCCCGGCTCCAATGCTTTCAACCCGAACTCGCCGAGCGTGATGTGGCCGCCACGGTAGGCCTTGCCGCGCATCCGCCCTTTCATCATTTTTCTGAACTTGACTTTCTTCGGTGCTAGCACAGTGCCCTCGTTTCCTACCCAAGCCGCCGTTCAAATGCCGACTCCGGCTTGAGCGGTTGAGCCGGAAGGATTTCACCCTTGTAGATCCAGGTCTTGACTCCAATCTGTCCCATCGTGGTGTGTGCTTCCGCGAAGCCATAGTCGACTTCCGCGCGGAGCGTGTGCAACGGCACTCGGCCCTCGCGATACCATTCTGTGCGCGCGATTTCAGCACCACCGAGGCGGCCGGCGATCATAATCTTGATGCCTTGTGCACCAAGACGGAGTGCGGATTGGACGCTGCGCTTCATCGCTCGACGGAAGGCCACTCGTTTTTCCAACTGCGTTGCCACGTTCTCACTGACCAGCTGCGCGTCGAGCTCCGGCTTCTTGATTTCTTTCACCGTGATGTAGACCTGTCCGCCGTACTGCTTTTCCAGTTCCGCTTTCAGTTTGTCCACCTCGGCGCCTTTGCGTCCGATGATAATTCCCGGTCTTGCCGTGTGGATAATGACGCGGGTCTGATCGCCGGAGCGCTCAATCTCCACTTTGGCCACACCCGCATGAAACAGCTTCTGCTTCACCACTTTGCGGATCTTGATATCCTGATGGAGCAGTTTTGCGTAGTCCTTGCTCGCGTACCAGCGGGAGCTCCATGTATAGTTGTAGCCGAGCCGATAACCGATTGGATGTGTTTTCTGCCCCATGCGATCCGCACCTCAGTTTTGCGGCGGCGAGTCTGCCGATCCGCTCAATGTTCAGGACCTTGACTTCTCCTGCATGCCCCGCGCTTCAACCACCACGGTGATGTGGCTCGTTCGCTTCTGAATGGCATTCGCCCGTCCCATTGATCTGGCACGGAAGCGCTTGTAGATCGGCCCGCAGTTCACGAATGCTTTCGACACCGTCATCGAATCACTGTCACCCAATTCCTTCTGTTCTGCATTGGCTACCGCGGAACGCAGTACTTTCTCGATGACACGTGCTGCGTGGCGCGGAAGATGCTTCAACATGGCCAAAGCCATGGGCACCTGCTGGCCACGAATCATATCCACCACCGGACGGGCCTTGCGTGGTGCAACTCGAACAAATCTAAGCACGGCTCGCGCTTCTGCCATCTTTCTCATCCTGTCATGCGTCTCCTCCGACGCACGACAACTGATCTCCCTATTTCAATGCCACGGCTTTTTCGGTCTTGGCCTGCCCGTGCCCCTTGAAGAATCTCGTCGGCGCAAATTCGCCCAACTTATGGCCGACCATGTTCTCAGTCACAAAGACCGGAATAAATTTCTTCCCGTTGTGTACGGCAAACGTATGGCCAATCATGTCGGGAATGACGGTGGATCGCCGCGACCAGGTCTTGATGATTTTGCGGTCTTTAGTTTGATTCATCTGCTCGACCTTCTTGAGCAGGTGATCGTCGACAAATGCGCCCTTGCTGATCGATCTAGGCATTGCGCACCCCTGACTTGCGGCGAGCGATGATGAACTTGTCCGTTTTCTTGTTCTGTCTCGTCTTGTAGCCTTTCGTCGGGAGACCCCAGGGAGAGACAGGATGCGGATTGCCCTGACCCGACTTGCCTTCACCGCCTCCGTGTGGATGGTCGACCGGGTTCATGACGACCCCGCGAACATGGGGACGGCGCCCGAGCCATCGGCTCCGCCCCGCCTTTCCCACATTGATGTTCTCATGGTCGAGGTTTCCTACCTGGCCAACCGTGGCCATGCAGGTTGCCAAGACGCGTCGCATCTCTCCGGACTTGAGCCGCACCTGCACATAATTTCCGTCACGGCCCATTACCTGAGCAAATCCTCCGGCGCTGCGGATCAACTGACCGCCTTTGCCGGGCTTCAACTCGATATTGTGAATCGTGGTGCCCAACGGCATATTGGCAAGAGGCAGCGCATTCCCAGTCCTGACTTCCGCATCCACGCCCGATTGCAGCACATCCCCGACTTGCAGGCCGATCGGTGCGAGAATGTAGCGTTTCTCTCCGTCTCGATACGTGAGAAGCGCGATTCTCGCCGAGCGGTTCGGATCATACTCGAGCGCCGAAACCTTGGCAGAGATTCCCACCTTGTCACGCCGGAAATCGATTTGTCGGTACAAGCGCCGATGACCGGCCCCACGAAAACGGACCGTCGTACGCCCATCATTATTTCTGCCGCCGGTCCGGAGGAGAAATGACGTCAACGACTTCTCGGGCCGCTTTTTCGTGAGCTCTTCCGTCGTCACGATCGTCATGCCTCGCCGGCCTGACGTCGTTGGTTTATAGGCTTTCAGTCCCATGCAATACCTGGCTCTTTCTACTCGTGAGCGCTGTTTATGCGCTTTCGTACAATTCGAGCTTCTCGCCTTCCTTCAACTTCACGAAGGCCTTCTTCCAATCAGAGCGCTTGCCTGAGAACCGCCCCAGGCGCTTGATCTTGCCTTGCACGTTCAGCACGTTGACGCGCTCTACCTTCACCTTCAAGAGCGTCTCAACCGCTTGCTTGATCTGCAGACGATTGGCCTCGGGGTGAACGAGAAAACCCACCGTATTGCTGCTTTCGCGTAGTGCGGTCACTTTCTCCGTCAGCAACGGTTGAATGAGCACGCTGTGGAGATTGAGCTTCATGCCCAGACCTCCTTGACTCGAGCCAAGGCCCGTTCCGGAATCACGATCGTGCCTGCACGGACGATGTCATAGACATTCAGCCCGTCAGGTGTCACGACCTGAACCTTCGACAGATTTCTGGCCGCCTGAAGCAAGCCATCCTGCCCTTCACCGGCAATAACCAGAACCTGGGTGCCGGCGGCGAAGAGCTGCAGCGCTTTAGCCAGCGCCTTGGTCTTGGGCTGCTCGAGCGAGAGGCTGGACACGACAAACAGCTGCCCGTCCGTGACCTTCGACGACAATGCACTTTGCAGTGCCGTGCGATATTTCTTTTTCGGCATGCTGAACGCGTAACTTCTCGGCTTGGGCCCGAACACGGAGCCGCCATGGCGCCATACGGGCGATCGCACCGACCCGGCACGGGCTCGACCGGTGTGCTTCTGCTTCCAGGGCTTCTTGCCGGATCCCCTGACTTCGCCCCGCCGGAGCGTTGATGCGGTGCCCTGACGTTCGCATGCCCGCTGCATGACCACCACTTCGTGGACGAGCGTTGCGTGCGGTTTACAACCAAAGACTTCGGGCGGCAATTCTGCTGACCCGACCTTCCGTTTGTTTAAATCAAGCACGTCTACCGTGGGCATGCTTATCCCTTTTTCGACTTTCTCACGACCACGAGTCCGTTCGCTGCTCCGGGAACCGCCCCGCGGACAAACAACAGATTCTCGTCAGGCCTGGTTTCAACGACTTTCAATCGTTGGGAGGTTACGCGTTCAGCTCCCATATGTCCGGGCAGGGTTTTTCCCTTCCAGACCCGTGATGGAAACGAGCTTGCCCCGATCGACCCTGGCGCCCGATGAAACATCGATCCGTGCGATTCCGGTCCACCGGAATAGTGATGCCGCCGCACCACCCCCTGAAATCCCTTACCTTTCGAAACCCCGATGACGTCCACCCAGTCGCCTTTTTTAAAAATGTCGGCTTTTACGGTTTGCCCGACGGCTACGTCCCCGTCTTTCTTGAATTCTCTTAATATCCGGCTGGCAGTCGCCTCGTGCTTTTTCAAATGGCCTAACTGCGCCTTGGAGAGCTTGCGATCCTTCACCTGTCCGAAGGCCAGTTGAACTGCCTCGTAGCCGTCCCGTTCCTTCGTTTTGACCATGACAACGCGGCACGGTCCCGCTTCGATGACGGTCACCGGCGTCAACCGAGTCTCATCGAGCATCTGCGTCATGCCGAGTTTTTTACCAAGCAACCCGTTAGTCATAAATGATCCGCTTCGCAGTGGTGAGTGCTGCACTCAGTGTGTTCTGCTCCCGAGCTGGGCCCACTCATAGTTTGATTTCAACATCGACGCCGGCAGCGAGATTCAGCTTCATGAGGGAGTCCATGGTTTCCGGAGTTGGCTCCATGATATCCATCAAGCGCTTGTGCGTTCGAATTTCAAATTGCTCACGCGCCTTCTTATCCGCATGCGTCGCCCGCTGAACCGTAAATTTCTCGATGCGTGTCGGCAGCGGAATCGGACCGACGATTTTCGCACCGCTACGGCGAACCGTTTCGACGATTTCCGCAACGGATTGATCCAACACGCGATAATCGAACCCGCGCAACCTAATTCTGATTCGCTGATCGACCTTGACCATGCAATCCTCTGTTCGTCAGTTTCCTAGGCCAGAATTTCCGTGACGACGCCGGAGCCGACCGTCTTGCCGCCCTCACGCACGGCAAAGCGCAGGCCCTGGTCCATCGCGATCGGGCTGATCAATTCAGCCGTCACGCTCACGTTGTCGCCCGGCATCACCATCTCCACTCCCGGATTCAACGACACCACGCCCGTC
>DASTQY010000045.1:0-2047 GCA_035761525.1 Nitrospira sp.
GAGCAGTTCTTTAGGCAGCTCTCGCAAGTGCTGGTAGTTGGTGGGCGTGCCGTCGTAGCCGCCGTGCATCCCGACATACAGCGCATCACAGGCTCGGACATCGAGGTACAGAGTAAGGAGAAGAGATTTGTGCAGATCCAAGGGCACATTCACGAGGTCCGGCACCTACTCGCAGCCGCCCACGATGCGGGACTGACAGTTGCCGTCATGGATGAACCTGCTGTCACATCCACCATGGTGGAATATCGTCCTGATTGGAAGAAGAAGCTCGGTTGCCGCGCGCTGCTGCTTCTAACTCTCGTAAAGTGACATGCATGACTATGACAGCGGATCGGATACCGTTGTCAGTAAGCGCTTGCAATTATGGTTGTAAAACCCCGTTGCCGGTGATTGCCAATGTTGGGAGAACCGTGACTCGGGATGGTGCTAGTTCCTCCACCGGCTAGAGGCCTGATAAAGGAAAATGATCTCTTACAAGCATGCTTACAAGCATGAAGGAGGCCTCTATGACCATGGAAGGTGTGCCGGCCGGCGGCTTTCGTACGCTGGGAGAAATCGATGGCACGAATGGCTTGCGTTTTCAACCCAAGGAGAGTGCCTTAGCAGTGGCGCTGGAGCTTCTGTCTTCTCATACCTCGGGGGCACCCATCGTCAACGATGCAGGTAACTTTGTCGGCTTTGTAAGCGAATTCGATTTACTGGGAGCGATTGAGTCTGGAAAAGACCTGAGTCAAATTACGGCCGACAAGCTGATGAACAAAGATCACTTTGTTGCCGACGAATCCACGACCATTGCCGATGCGATTGAGCTGATGAGGGAAAAGCATTTGCTCAACATTCCGGTCGTCAAGCAAGGGCAGGTCGCCTACTCGGTCACTCGTCATGATCTTTTGAGAGCTCGGATCGGTCTAGGGCCCGGAATTGAAACATAGCTCAGCGGCCTTTGACGCGTCATTCAGGGTCACCGCCCACAACTTCAAACTCTCCGGAGGGCTCGTTTCCCACGCCAAGGAAACGCCTTGTTGCTGATGCATGGGCCGGGCAGCAGAGTGGGAGTATGCTCGGCCTATCGGACGCTCTGAGTAGAAACCGTATCCTCGCAGGACTTCCTGCCAGGGAGCGAAAACCTATCGAAACGCGCTTTCGGTGAGGGTTGTTCACCTACGGCGACGTTATTGACCGAACGGGTGAAGCAATCGTTTCACAGTGTTTTCCCGTTGATGCGGCCATCAGTGATGAAAAAAGATTCAGCGCATACTCTGGATGTCGTATTAATCGGCCCGGAAGGCTGCAGCGGGGCATCCGTGACACAGGGCAGCGACCTGTCGCCCGATTTCCTTGCGGTGCAAGTGGGAATCGGGAACGAGACGAGGTCCGGAACATCCTCCATGACATTTGCACGACACCGCATCTTTAAAATTAGCGCATTTGAGAAACGCTGATCAGTCGTCACCGCTTGTCGCTGGTACGCTTGAGAAAGTCTGACAGTTCGCTCGCGTGAGTTTCCGTTTCTGCCAAAATGTCGAGAAGGATTTCCCGCGTGATCAAATCTTTGTCGCCGAGTTCGCGAATCAAGGCAGTATAGGCCTCGACTTGACGGCGTTCGAGTAACAGGTTTTCGATAACCATTTCAGTGAGCGTCGTGCCTTGTTCGGGATGGATCCCAATTGCCGCAGCCTTTCCCGCCAACTCCTGGAGATCAAAAATTGGGACACCGCCCAGTTGTTGGATGCGTGTTGCCAACCTGTCGGCATGAGCCAGTTCCTGTTCGGCATGAGCCTCGAACTCGGCTTTGAGTCCTGGCGAAAGCAGTGACACGGCCATATAGCCATGTTGTTTGTATTGGAGATAGCTCGTAATCTCTGTCGAACGTAACCGGTTCAGCGAACTGACAACGGACTCCGGCTGCGCAAAGTATTGTTTGGTGATAGGCCCCTGGTCGATGGCGTTACGTATTTGCTCGTCGGTGGCTGCGGATTGCTCCATGAGTGATCGTTCCATGGTTTCCCCCTCTGGTGAGTAAAGACGCAGAGCTATGCGGCTTTCC
>DASTQY010000046.1:0-3350 GCA_035761525.1 Nitrospira sp.
CCTGAGTCTATAGATCTCCATGCTGGGAACCATACCGGCCACTGAAACGCCACCACCCTGCTTCCATCTCACTCGTGCACTCCTCGCATCCACCCTGGCCTCCTGTATCTTCCTGCTGCATCCGGTTGCCCTTTCGGCGAAATCAAAGCCGACAAGGGCTCCGCGTCCGGAGCCAGAATTGAAGGTTCTTGAGTTGAAGATCAGCCCCAATCCTTACACCGTGTCAGCCGGGTCCCTGGAATTTTCAACGGTCGTTCAATTGCCCCGAGAACTAGATGGGGCGACCATTTTGGAAGTGTCTTCACTGGTCACCTCTCCCTCCAAACGATCCATCCGCTTTCTTTCCCTGCGGAAGCCGCTCGAATCGCCGGCAATCACGCCTATCAGCACCGATCGACAGACGATTCCCGTCGTACTGACCTGGGATGGCATGGACCACACGAAAGCGCCGGCGGAGGCGGGAATCTATCAATTCGAACTGCGGGCGAAGCTCCTTTCAAACGGCGAAAAGGGCCCGCGGACGCTCATGCTCTCTTGGCCAAAACGCGGCACCCTGGAAGTGAAGTAACTCGTCGCCACGGCTGGAACATCAGCGTGACCGTCTTACTTTATCCCGAAGGCGTTGATGCGGTGCGCCAGACAGCCGGCCCCGAACCCGTTGTCGATATTCATGACCCCGACGCCGGCCGCACAAGAATTCAACATGGTCAACAGTGCGGCTAATCCGTTGAAGCTTGCCCCATACCCGCGGCTTGTCGGCACCGCCACGACAGGACACGCCACCAGGCCTCCGACAACGCTCGGCAAGACACCGTCCATACCCGCGACTACCACAATGACGTGGGCGTCTGTGAGCTGCTGATGCCGACCCAGCAAGCGATGAATACCGGCGACGCCTACGTCGTAAAGCGTCTCAACTCGGCTGCCCATGACCTCCGCCGTAATACGGGCTTCCTCGGCGACGGGGACATCGGACGTTCCAGCCGTGATGACGAGGACGCGGCCATGGAGCCGTCGCTGCGCATCTCGTACGGCGACGATGCGGGCGGATTCGTGGTAGACCGCCCGCCGATCGATCCGTTTGATGACGGCCGCTATGTCGCGAGTCGCCCTCGTCGCGAGAAACGGCCGATGGTGTTTCAACAGCGAGCCCGCAATACCGCGGATCTGTGCCGGCGTCTTGCCTTCGCATAAGATCACTTCGGGAAATCCCTGACGGATCGAACGATGATGATCCAACGAAGCAAAACCCAAGTCTTCGAAGGGAAGGGATCGAAGCTGCTCAAGGGCGCTGGCGATGGAAGCCTTGCCGCTCTTGACCTCGCGGAGCAAGCGCTCAAGCCGTTCACGATTCATGGGTGCCCCTTTTCCGGTTTGGCCACCCGCTCCATGAGATCACTGACCGCTTTGCGGCACGATTTCCCTTCAAAGAGCACGGCATTGACTTCCCGGACAATCGGCATTTCGACACCGTGCCGCAGCGCCAACCCGGCAGCCGCCCGGCTCGTCCGCACCCCTTCCGCCACCGCCTGCATCCCCGCGAGAACGGCGTCCAATTGATCGCCTTGGCCGAGACGAACGCCCACATGGTGATTACGGCTCAAGGTACCGGTGCACGTCAACACCAGATCGCCGACGCCTGACAAGCCATAGAAGGTTCTTGGATCCGCTCCCATCGCCATGCCGAGCCTGACCATTTCCGCCAGACCTCGGGTGATCATGGCGGCCCTCGTGTTGTGCCCTAGCCCCAACCCGTCCACAACCCCGGCCGCTAACGCCATGACATTCTTGAGCGCCCCTCCGAGCTGGACCCCGACGACGTCGCTGTCTGCATAGATACGAAGGGTGGGCGTAATAAAAGCGGCCTGAAACGCTCCGACGAGCGCGGCATTGGTTCCGGCCAGACACAGGGCTGTGGGCTGGCCCTGGCTGACTTCCATGGCAAAGCTGGGCCCCGAGAGGACCATCAACCCATCGTGCAGATCAGGCGGCAGCACCTCGGTCACGACTTGCGTCATGAGTTTGAACGTATCTTCTTCGACGCCTTTCGTCGCGCTGATGATAGGGAGAGGCCGAGAGAGCAAGGGGGCGAGTTGTTGAAGCACCTGCCGAGCGACATGGGACGGGATCACAAAGAGCAGGCCGTCACATTGCTCCAAGGCCTCCGCCAGGGTGTTGGTCACCCGGAGTGAGGCGGGAAGCGTCACTCCCGGCAAGAAGAGCTGGTTTTCGTGCTTGGACGCAATCGATTCGAGCACGTCCCGTTCGTATGCCCACAGGATAGTCTGTAGACCCTTCTCCGCGAGATGCTTTGCCAGAGCGGTTCCCCACGCTCCGGCACCGATGACCGAGATATGCTGGATCGGCTGCATAGTCCTGGATGAAGGGCTCAAGGTGGATGGGCTGATGCCGGGTTTGCGCTGTGTGATCAGGCGCGCGGATTATAGGAAGGCCATGTTTCTCCTGTCAACGAACCGGCCGTCCACGGATTGTACGGCACCGACTGTTTCCGATGACAGCCGAAAGCAATGGCCGACCTGAAAACGAACTTTCTGCGCTCTTTCCACCTTTTTCTCGAGGCACACCGATGGCTCAAACCACAGTCGGAATTTCACAAACTTCTTCGTGCCAGGCCGCCCGACGGATAGGATGGGACAGGCGATCCATACCATGAGTGAGGACAGGACGATGTACACCATGCAAACGATTACTGCGCTCATTGGAGCAACCTTTCTCGCCATCAGCGCACCGGCCGCTCTGTCATTATCGATGGCACAGGCCGAAACGTATGTGGCAGGCCAGTTCGGCGTGACCATCCCGTCCATCGGCAAGGGCCTGACGGATGTTGATCTGACGGGCAGCTTTATCCCCGGGTCGACCACATCTGACCAGGCCCTTAAATCATCCATTATGTATGGAGGAAAGATCGGACATTATTTCAGAGCCGCCCCCTGGTTCGGCCTTGAAGCAGAAATCTATCGCACGACTCCCCACATCAAACAACAAACCGTCGAGTTCCGCGGTCCTAATGGTCCTGTCGGGTCCGCCGAGCTTGCCGGCGTCCATATGAGCGTTCTCACACTTGCACCGCTGAATCTCAGCTTCCGTTATCACAAGACCAGACTCCAACCGTACTTCGCAATCGGTCCCGGAATTTTCGTCGCGAAGATCAAAGATCCCGCCCTCAGTTCGGATAATTCGCAGTCCAGCACGAAACTTGGACTCAACGCGCAGCTCGGACTCCGTTATTACCTCACCAGACATGTCACGATGTTCGCCGAAGGAAAATACAACCACGTGCGGTTCAATTTCCCGGAAACTCCGCCAGGCAGCAGTTTCAATCTGTTCGG
>DASTQY010000047.1:0-10529 GCA_035761525.1 Nitrospira sp.
GGGGCCGTCGTGGACACGGCTTCTGCCTGGGGCGCTTCCGGAGAAGGGATATCGTGAACCTCTTTCTTGAATCCTTTCAGCGCCTTGCCAACTCCTTCGCCGATCTGAGGAAGCTTGCCTGCACCAAAAATGATCAGCACAATGACCAGAATGATGATCAATTCTGAAATGCCCATGGTCCCGAACATGCTCTAATTCCTTCGGTTTCAGGAGTATCGGCCCAAAAGCCAAAAGTCACTTTATAGGCCGTTTGACAGCACTGTCAAGGAAGGGCGCGCCCGACCGGATTACAGCAACGGGGAAAGTGCGGTTTGCAGCGGAAGCCCGAACACGAGCGCATCGTCTTCCGCCAGATACACGTCCAACTCGCTTCTGATTCCAAATTCGCCCGCCAGGTAGACGCCGGGCTCAATCGAAAAACAGGTGCGCGGCAGCAGGCGTCTGGTCTCGTGGGTTTCTAGACCGTCGATGTTCGCCCCGTTCCCGTGCACTTCTTCGCCGATGGAGTGACCGGTACGATGAATGAATTGATCTCCGTATCCCGCCACTTGAATGACGCGGCGACACGCAGCATCGACTTCATGGCCGAACGGTCGGCGGCCAGCCCGTACGTTCTCCCGCACAAATTCAAGCGCGGTGTCCCGTCCTCTTCTGACTACATCGAAGACAGCGCGATGCTTCTCGGGAACCGTCGAACCGGCATAGGCGGTCCAGGTAATGTCGGCATACACGGAGCCTGCGTCGGCCTGTTTTGCCCACAGGTCGATGAGCACTAAATTATCTCGTTCAATGATCGATGATCCGATCGCTGCAGGACCGTAATGGGGATCCGCGCTGTGCTCATTCACCGCCGCGATGGGTGCGCTGGACGTCATCATGCCTGCGTCCTTGATCCGTGAAAGAATGAACTGCTGTAAGCCGTACTCTGTGAGCCCCGTTCCGTGAGTCAGGCACTGACTGACATGCCCAAATGCATCGTCCACAATGCGCCTCAATGCTGCGGCTGCGTACTGATGCGACTCCAACTGTCGGTCGGTCCAGCGTGCTTCGAATAGTTGGATGAAATCCGCCGAACTGACAACGTCAACTCCGAAGCTCTTAATTAATTCAATGGTGCCGGCATCCACCCTAGACACATAAGGGACCGCGTTCATGGGCGAATATTGCATCGCAATCCGGTGGTTGCCGGTAAGGAGACGAGCGAGCGCTTGCCGCTGCTGGTCCCACGACACATAGGTAATCATATGGCCGGGTAGGGGATCCAATACATGCGGCTCGATTCCATGGACCAATTTTTGCGGTGTGCCATGAGCCGGAACCCAGTAGTACCAGCGCCTGGTCACATGTGTACGCGGATCCAGGAGAAGCACACGGTAGGCGAGGATATCGCTTCCACGGAAATCATAAAAGAGCCACCCGTCGCTGGAATCATGTTCGCGAAGCACCCGTTGGATCTCCTGTATTCGCTGTTCATGCGCGAGGTCCAGCATGATCGGCATCTTATCGTTGTCGTTTTGGAGCGTCAATCAAGAGGGATTGCCATCGGCCATGGTAGAATGCGCAGCATGCCGATGGACTCCGAGGCATCTCAATTTCGCATAACATTGTTCATTGGCCCCCAGCCGGTGAAGGGGAAACCCTTCACTCACTCGACCGTGTACAACGTCAAAAAGCGGAGTTGGAAAGGTGGCGTCCAGGTAGCCGTCGAACTCGAGGAATCTCAGATCAATTTTCTGAGTTCGTCCATCGGCTTTCCTCAATGGCTGGACCAGACGCTTGAGCAAGTTCCGGTTGAAGAGCGTCCCGCTTACCAGGAACGGGCGCAGGACTTGTTTGTCCAAGCCCTCGCATGGTGCAAATTAGACTTATTGTTGCAAACCGGCATCACTCAGAACAATCAATGTATCACCTCCGACACATTCGTCACCGAATTGAACATGGTTGCTATCAACAAACGGCACTTCGTCGCATCACATGTGGCGACAGAACTTGATCTCCTACCGCACCATCCTACTTGATGTGCGAGTTCTCCCGGCCTGGTAGGGGGTTTGCAAGCACAGTGTAATTTGTTATAACCCACAGCACGCTGCACTTCGACTGAGCGTCCAAGGAATTCCACGGATGCAGCTCGATTCACTTTCTTGAGGAAGGAGGACCCTCTCGTGAAATTACATGTGTGTGCTTACACTGCGGCAACGTTCAGACTCGTCGCCGTTGCTCTCGTCCTCGGTCTTTGCACTGTCACCGTAGTGCCCTCGGCGTGGAGCCAAGAGCCCCTTCCGCCATCCAGCGAGACTACCGAAGGTGGGAATGCCTCCAGCGCCGGTATGGGCGCTGCCGCCGGCGTCTCGACCTTGCTGTACCTCCCGTTGAAGGCGGCCTTTGCCATCGGCGGAGGCATCGTCGGCGGCCTGGCCTATGCGTTTTCCGGAGGGAACGAAACCGCGGCAAAAAGCATCTGGACCACCAGCCTCTATGGCACGTATATCATCACGCCCGATCACCTGCGCGGAGACAGACCCATCCGTTTCCTCGGCGTCCCGGAGACGGAGGCATCGGCTCAGGCTGCGGCCCCCATGGAGCCCATTCGCTGAGCAATGAAACCGCTCATCGGCGTGACACCAGATTTTAACGCCGGTGACCGGAAAGAATGGGGCGGACGCGAACCCACCTATTTCCTGCGCGCTCGCTACGTTCGCGCCATCGAAGACCTCGGAGGAATCCCGATCGTCCTTCCGCTGGTCGCCGACCTTGGAGCGCGGCGGCGTTTGCTCACTCACATTGACGGCCTCTTGCTGACCGGCAGCGGACCCGACCTCGCTCCTGAACTCTACGGTGAACGCCAGCGGTACAAGTTCCGGGTGATGAGCCAACGACGCACAACATTCGAGTTGGAGATGGCTCATTTGGCACGCGCGGCCAACATGCCGGTGCTGGCCATTTGCGGAGGCATGCAGGCGCTCAACGTCGCCTTCGGAGGCAGCCTGTATCAGGATATAGCCGCCCAGCGGTCCAAGCCGCTGCAGCACAAGCAACCGACTCCCGCAACCCGGCTGAGCCATGACGTGACGATCACCTCTGGAAGCCTGTTGCGGCGCATCGTCAAGACGGGGACAATGCGAGTAAACAGCTCTCACCATCAATCAGTAAAGGACGTGGCACCATCCTTGATGGCCAGCGCTGTGGCACCGGACGGCATTATCGAGGCCATCGAATCGCCGTCCCAGCGGTTCTTTCTCGGAATTCAGTGGCACCCAGAATTTCTGTTCGACCAACACAAGCTCCATCGGCGACTCTTCGAGGCGTTTCTCCGCGCTGCGCGGAAGGGCACGACCTAGCCTATGCCGGCGACCTTCCATCTCCTCGTGAGGCTGCCTGCTATACTTGATGGAATATGGAGCGGGAAGACGCCCTCAGCCGACCGTCAATGGCACGACCTGCTGCGGACAGCCGACCGGTGATCTCCCAACTGTTCCGCACGAAATCCATCGATCAAATCCTCGCGGACGCCGACCATCCGACGCATCGACTCAAAAAGTCCCTGACGGCCTGGGATCTCACCTGTCTGGGCATCGGCGCGATCATCGGGACCGGCATTTTCGTGTTGATCGGAACGGCCATTGTCGGTGACGCCCATCGACCAGGAGCCGGCCCCGGCATCGTCCTCTCCTTCGTTCTGTCCGGACTGACTTGTGCGCTCGCCGCGCTCTGCTATGCGGAAATGTCCGCGATGATACCGGTTGCCGGCAGCGCCTATACGTTTTCCTATGCGACGCTCGGGGAGATGCTGGCCTGGCTCACCGGCTGGAATCTCATTTTGGAATACGGCGTGGCGTGTGTCGCAGTGGCGATCGGCTGGTCCGGATATTTCAACAATCTTCTGCGACTGGCCGGTCTCGACTTACCGCAGTGGGCGACCCGTCCGCCTGGTGGCGCCGACGGAGGAATCGCCAACCTTCCGGCTGCCATCATCGTGCTGCTGGTCACGATCATCCTTGTCGTTGGAATCAAGGAAAGCGCACGCGCGACGGGTATAGTCGTGCTCATCAAACTCGCCGTCATCCTGTTCTTCCTCGGGATCGGCAGCACCTCAGTCAATCCGCAGAACTGGACGCCGTTTATGCCGCAAGGCATGGCAGGGGTTGGGGCAGCCGCAGCAATCGTGTTCTTTGCCTACATTGGCTTCGATGCGGTCTCTACAGCAGCAGAAGAGGCCAGGAATCCGGCCCGTGACGTCCCGATCGGGATCATCGGATCATTAAGCCTCTGCACGTTCCTGTATATCGCTGTCGCCGCCGTGCTCACGGGGCTGATTCCCTCATCGCAAATCGATATCCATGCTCCAGTTGCCGAGGCACTCAGATTGGCGGGCTTCAAGTGGGGGGCCGCAGTCATCGCGATCGGCGCGGTCGCCGGCATTACCAGCGTGCTGGTCGTCATGATGCTGGGCCAGATTCGAGTGTTCTTTGCGATGTCCAGGGATCGGCTGTTAGGCCCCTGGCTTGCGGCGGTTCACCCTCGGTTCGGAACTCCCCACCGCGCGACCATTCTCACCGGTGTCGCAGTCGCGATATTGGCGGCGCTCATTCCAATCGGCGAGGCAGCCGACATGACAAACATCGGCACATTCTTCGCGTTCGTGCTCGTCTGTATCAGTGTGATCGTGCTGCGATATACCAAACCTGATCATCCCAGGCCGTTTCGCCTGCCGTTCATGCCGGTGGTTCCAATTCTTGGCACGATGGCCTGTCTGGGACTCATGTGGCAACTCCCCCAATTGACGTGGATCCGCTTCGGCGTCTGGACTGTGATCGGCATCGTCGTCTATTTAGGTTATGGCTTCAAGCACAGCCGATTGTCGGTAAAGGCGTTGAAGCAAACCGCTCCATTCTGACGGGAAGCGATCTAAAAGACAGGCCCGCCACTATTGTCAGCCTGGTTGAACGGTAGGGTACTCTGAATTCTAGCTTGATTCGCCGGACGTCCGACCGGAAGGCGTCGAAACCTGGTCCTGAGTCGGAGCCGCAGGCGCAGCAGGAGCTTGCGAGGCAGGAGCAGAGCTCGCTTGAGCAGCCGGTTTGGGAGTGGCTGGTGGCTTGGGAGGAGCCGGTTTTTCGGGTTTGATGCCGCCCTCCCATGACGGCCCTGAATACATATCGGCTGAAAGACCATTGGCTTTCCATTTTTCCTCGAAATCCGCCGCCGCCTTATTGGGCGAATCCCCCATGCCGACGACGTCGTTCCAAGGATAGACTTTCGGGCCGATCTGGCAGCCTGCATCAGAGCGTTTGAGGTACAAGGCGATCGGATTTCCTCTATAGGGCCCGAGATAAATGTGCACAGAACCGACGTATTCAAGCAAGTTCGCCATGCCGGTCTCCAGGGAGGGGCATGATGCCATAAGCCGAAATAGGAGGCAAGCAGAGGGCTCAAAGGCGCCGGCTGATCTGGAGGCGATCACTTGCAAGGAGGATTGGAGACTAGGGCGAGATGGGAAGAGCTTGAGCCGGACGTTTGCGGACAAGGAACACGCCCACGACGAGGACCATGATCACCGCAACGTTCAACCCGACATCCATGAGATATTGATAGAATTGAGTTTCAGTCATGTTCGGCAGGTGGCTCAATTCAGCACTGGCCGTAAGGACACGCCTGGTGCAGGCGATAATGCCGACGGCCAGATACGGCTCCAGATCCAGGACTTCAGTCTGCAGGAATCGGATGACCGTGCGGAACAGCTCGAGGAGAATGATGACGAGTAGCAGATCGTTCAAAAGTTTCAGGCCGGAAGGCAACAACCCACTCTGGCCCGCTTTCGTTATGAAGACGTACCAGGCATGGGCGAAGATGAGCATGCCGAGTACGAGCAGACTGAAGCCGGCTGTCAGATAGCCCAGCCGATCGAGCCATTCCATGACTCCACACCAGCGCTTCATGACTTCCCTACGGTCCTGCATGGCGGCCCTCCCTGACGTTGGACTATGCATTCCCTTCCGGCCCGTTCTGGAGCGGACCTGAACCTCTCATTTGGTCATAGCGCAACTCCCGCTTGGAACTGACCGTCAACGAATGGCCGCAGCACCGGATTTCTCTGAAGCCCGCTCCGCCGTCCATGATCATGACCCGCAGCCCGCAGGAGTCGGGATACAGTTTCTTTTCATCAAGGACGACGCCCGTCGCCAGCTGGCCACGCTTACGCCCTTTCGAACTCACCATCGCCGGCACCACATCCTGCTCGGTCAATTCATGGTCGCAGCAGACGATCTTCTCGAACCCTTCCCCTCCGTCCATGACCTTCACAACGAGGCCGCAAGAGTCGGGATGCCGCTGACGTTCATCGATCAGATCTCCCTTTTTGACACCCATGATCGACCCGCGTTCCTTTGATCAACTAGAGGGTTCTCGCTGCCGGGCTTTTCTCCATGCGATGACTCGCCTGGCGCAGACTCTGAAGAAGCGCCTGGTGCGTCCGGCAGCCGGCAATCAACTTCGCCTCGGAGATCATCGCCGGCCGGTACGGTGTGACATAGCGCTGTTTGACGCGTTGAATCCTTGCGACGGATTGATCCAACCTCGCCGTCGTCACGGTTCCCGATGCCACGGCCTTCTCGACCGCTTCGAAAGCCGCGATCTCCCGGTCACGTTCCTTACAGATCAACAACACGTCGCACCCTGCCAGCAGAGCTCGAACGGCCGCATCCCCCGGACCGTAGTGGTCCACGATCGCATGCATCTCGAGGTCGTCCGTCAGAACGACACCGTCATATCCGATCTGTTCCCTCAGGAGACCGCTGATGATGGCCGGAGAGAGCGTTGCCGGAAGCTCTTCATCGAGCGCCCTGTACAAGACATGCGCGGTCATCATCGTAGCGATTTCAGCCGCCGCAGCCCGGCGAAACGGCGGAAACTCTACCGCCTCTAATCGCTCCAGCGGAGCATCAACCACCGGCAGTTCCTTGTGAGAGTCCGCATTCGTATCCCCATGGCCGGGAAAATGCTTGCCGCATGCAACCACATCGTTGTCTTGCAATCCGGCGGCCGTGATCAGCCCCATTTCACCGACAGCATGAGCCGAAGAGCTGAACGCCCTGTCGCCGATCACCGGATTGTCGGGATTGCTATTGACGTCGAGAACTGGCGCCATGTTCATGTTAATGCCAACGGCTTTGAGCTCCTTGGCTATCGTCGCCGCAGCCGCATAGGCCAGTTCACTGGAATTGCACCGTCCGATGAGCTCACAGGGAGGAAAGATGGTAAAGCCTTGGGGCAGGCGGGACACGCGCCCCCCTTCCTGATCGATGGAGATCAAGAGGGGGGACTTCGGACTGCATTGTTGGAGATCGTTGGTCAGCTGAACAATCTGTTCAACGGATTCGAGATTCCGTGAGAACAGGATCACGCCGCCCGGTTTATAGTTTTTGATGAATGCAGACAGGTCCGGTGTGACGGTGGTTCCCATGAACCCGATCATGAAGAGCTGCCCGATTTTTTCCCGCGACGTCAGCTCGAGACTGGCCACAGTCACAGGCTCCGATCAATGAGATATTGAATCAAGAGCCTTGTACCAATGCCCGTCGGCCCCTTGGGAATATACGCTCGCTCTCGCTCGCTCCAATCGGTACTGGCAATATCGATGTGCGCCCAGGGGCCATTGCCGGCGAACTTACTCAGGAACAGAGCGGCGGTAATCATGCCGCCGCCGCGACCGCCGATATTGCGCATATCGGCGACATCACTGCGAAGTTGCTCGAAATATTCATCCCACAGCGGCATCTCCCACACGCGTTCACCAGCTTTGTCGCCCGATTTTTTGACCTGCGCCTTCAGTTTCTCATCTGTGCCGAATAGCCCGATGGCGAATTGGCCCAAGGCGACGACGCAGGCCCCGGTCAGCGTGGCGATATCGACCAATGCGGCCGGGTTGTAGCGTTGGGCGTACGTGAGTGCATCGGCGAGAATTAGTCGCCCTTCGGCGTCCGTATTTTGCACTTCAACTGTTTTCCCCGACAACGTCTTCACGATGTCACCGGGCTTCATGGCTCGGCCGCCAGGCATATTCTCCGCAACGGGTAGAATGCTGACGAGCCGCAGAGGCAGCTGAAGACGTGCTGCGGCCCTCACGGTAGCGAGCACTTCGGCGCCTCCGGTCATGTCGGCCTTCATGTGCTCCATGTTCTCAGCCGGCTTGAGAGAAATTCCCCCCGTGTCGAACGTAATCGTCTTCCCGATGAAGACGACGGGACGCTCGTTCTTTTTCTTGGAGCCGTTGTATTCGAGCACGATGAACTTCGGCGGTTCATGGCTGCCTCGTGCAACGCCCAACAGAGCGCCCATCCCCAGCTGTTCCATATCCCGTTGTTCGAGGATCTTGAGATTCAGCGTCTCTTCTTTCGCCACTTTCTTGGCTTCATTGGCAATGCGGGACGGCGTCATGACGTTTGAGGGATGATTGCAGAGATCCCGGACCAGCACGGCAGCCTCCGCAGTTGCCACGCCGCGGCGGATGCCTTCGCCGAGTTGCCGCAACTGAGCCTTCTGCGGGGCCACCAGCGTCATCCGGCCGACCTCCGTCGGCGTGCCATTGTCGCTACGATAGGCAGTGAACTGATAATTACCAAGAATCGCCCCTTCCGTCATGGCTTGCGCGACCTCGAGAGCAGAATGTCCTCTCGGAGTCCACGCCGGCACAATCGCAGCAAAGGAACCGGCCTTCGTCTGCCGCACCCGTTTCACGGCATGACCCATTGCCTGACGGATTGCATCCAACGTTAAGTTGTTCTTCTTGCCCAGTCCGACGAAGAGAAGACGTTTCGACGGCACCTTGCCCTGCGTGTGATAGACCAGTATTTCTCCAGCTCTCCCTTCGAACTCTTTCGACTGCAGCAGGTCGCTTAATGTGCCGCCCAGGGCTTTGTCGAGTGCGGACGCGTCTTGCTTATTGAGACGCTCTTCTTCGCAATGCGTGAGCACGAGCATTTCGGACGCTTCCGTTTCCGCGCGCCCGACCTTAGCGTCTATTTGCATGATTTTCATTCGGTTCCGCTCCTTGTCAGTGATCAGTGGTCGATGAGCTCCTGTCCTGAAAATCAGGGATGGGGGTGCTCATACGCCGCGCATGTCCGGCGTCCAAATCAATTTGTGCAACTGAATCTGCAATCGGACGGGCAAACGATCAGCCAGAACCCATTCCGCCAACTGACGCGGATCAAGGGTACCAAACACCGGACTCATAAGGACGGTGCAGCGGCCCGGCAGCGCATGCTGGGCAAGAATGTCGCGAGCCCACTCATAATCGGTGCGATCAGCGAGCACAAACTTCGCTTCATCCTTCATCGTCAGCCGGTCGAGATTTGGCCAATACATCCGTCCCGCCATCCCGCTGCCCGGACATTTCACGTCCAGAATCACATGCGCCCGGTTATCGATCGGTGCAATGTCGATGGCGCCACTTGTCTCCACCAGAACCCTGTGGCCCCGCTCGCATAGTGCCGAGATCAACGGGACGGCGTCAGGCTGCGCGAGAGGCTCACCGCCGGTCACTTCCACCAGCTCGCATCCATAGGCTTCAACCTGCGAGAGTATGTCCTTTAACGACTGCTCCTTTCCTCCATAGAAAGCGTATTCGGTGTCGCACCAGGTACAGCGGAGCGGGCAACCGGTCAACCGGACGAAGACACAGGGCTGCCCGACGTAACTCGATTCGCCTTGGATGCTGTGAAAGATTTCGGTGACACGCATGGTCAGGTCCAATCCACAACCGGCCACCCCCGGTCGCGCGCGATGCGAAGCATGCCGCGAATCGGGTTGACGACGACCGGATACCCTACGAGCTCAAGGATTTCCGTATCTCCAGGGCTATCACCGTACGCAAACGAACTGGTCAGGTCGAGACCCTTTTCCTGGGCATGCGACACAACAAGCTGCCGCTTCCCAATGCCATACGGAAGCGGTGGAATGACGGCGCCGGTGTAACATCCTCCTCGACATTCAATCCGTGCCGCAAAGAGCGTTGACACGTTCAGCGCTTCAGCAAGCGGCGTGATGAGGAAGTCCGGCGCACCCGAGACCAAAATCAGCTGATGGCCCGACTGTCGATGCGCTTCGAGTCGGTCACGTCCCTTCGTCGAGATGTTTCTCACCATTTCGCGTTGAAAAAACTCCCGGGCGCAAGACTCGATCAGAGCCGAATTTTTTCCTTCGAGATAGATCTTTCGCTCCCGGAGTGGATGGATCGAGACGGACCGACCCTGTCTGATCAACCAGGACACACTGCGCCTCAACTCGCGCCATCCCACGAGACCGCGGCGCCACAGGTAGCGAAAAAACCGAACTTCACAGGCTTCTCCCGGCACGAGCGTGTTATCGACGTCGAAGAGGGCGGCAAGCGATGCAGGGGATGCAGTCGTTGCAGCCCGAACGAGTGACGGATGAAGATCGTGATAGCCTTGCATGGTATTGGGTCAACTGGCGAGCGACAGACGGCCAATATTACCGGACAGGCCATTGATTGACAAGGATTTTGGCCTACT
>DASTQY010000048.1:0-6016 GCA_035761525.1 Nitrospira sp.
CCAAGATCATCCCCGAGGAAATACTGAAACCGGTGGCTGTCGGCCGCCTGGTCCTGGACCGCATGCCGGACAACTTCTTCGCCGAGACGGAGCAGGTTGCGTTCATGACCCAGAACGTGCCGCCCGGCATCGACTTCTCCAACGATCCGCTGCTGCAGGGTCGCAACTTCTCCTATCTCGACACCCAGCTGAAGAGGCTGGGGAGCGTAAACTTCACGCACCTCCCGATCAACGCGCCGAAATGCCCGTTCGCGCATTTCCAGCAGGATGGCCACATGGCGATGCGCAACCCCATGGGCCGAGTGAACTACCAGCCGAACTCGTGGGGCGAGGGGCCACGCGAGTCGCCTGAACGCGGTCACCGTCCCTTCCCGGAGGAGATCGAAGGTACTAAGGAGCGCGTGCGCAGCGAGACCTTTGCCGATCATTATAGCCAGGCGCGGCAGTTCTTCGTGAGCCAGACCAAGACCGAGCAGGACCACATCGTCGCGGCGCTCACCTTCGAGCTCAGCAAGGTGGAAACGCCGGCGATCCGCGAGCGCATGTTCGCGCACCTGCTCAACATTCATGACGAGCTCGCGAACAAGGTCGCGCAGGGCCTCGGCCTGAAGAAGCTGCCGAACCCCGCGGATGCCGCGATGCCGACACGCGGGGACCTGGAGCCCTCGCCAGCGCTCAGCATCATCAGGAACGGTCCGAACCGTTTCGAAGGGCGCAAGCTTGGCATCCTGGTAACGGACGGCACGGACGCCGCGCTGCTCAAGGCGCTGCAGGCGGCGATCCATAAGGCCGGCGCTTTGACCGAGATCATCGCGCCCAAGGTCGGCGGCGTGAAGGCAAGCGATGGCAGCTGGATCGAGGCGCATCAGATGATCGATGGCGGCCCGTCCGTTCTCTATGACGCCGTCGCAGTGCTGCCTTCGGAGGCCGGCACGGCTCAGTTGCTGCAGCATGCTCCGGCGCGGGACTTCGTCGCCGACGCCTTCCAGCACTGCAAGTTCATCGGCCACACATCCGCGGCACAGCCGCTGCTCGACAAGGCGGGGGTGCAACCTGACAAAGGCGTGGTACCGCTCACCGGCAAGGTCGTCGACAGCTTCGTCGGCGCCCTCGGCGCTCTGCGCATCTGGGACCGCGAGCCGAAGGTCAGGCTGCAGCCCGAGCCTCCCGCCCGCCCTGAACCAAGTCACGGCTCGTCGGGTCCCTAGCATTGAACAGAGGACGGGTCTGTCACCACTATTAGAAACCGCAAACGTTTGTAAGCCGGCGTTTCGGCCAACGCGCGGAAGCATGCCTGAAAGCCTCCCCCGCACCAAAGAAGAGCGCAGACTCAAGCGGGCCGCACGCCGGGAAAAGCAACGTCAGGCGAATATTGGCCGCGCCCGAGAAATGCATCTTGCGCGCCCCGGTCGGGAGAAGAACATGGATCCTCTCCCGACGATCGCTGGCGATAGCAAGACCCGCCAGCTTTTCATCGGATGCTCAGGCTGGTTCTACTGGCATTGGCGCGGCGCTTTCTATCCTGCGGACCTGCCGACAAACCGTTGGTTCCCGCACTATGCTGGACGCTTCAAGACCGTGGAACTGAATGCGCCTTTCTATTCATGGCCGACCGTTGCCACTGTCGAGTCTTGGATACGGCAGGCCGGAAGACGCCAATTCGTCTACACCGTGAAGGTCTGCGAGCTTATTACTCACGTTAAACGCTTTGCCGGGACCAAGACTTTGGTGCGTGACTTTGGCCTGATAGCCGATCTGCTTGGACCGCGCATGGGGTGTTTTCTGTTCCAGCTACCGCCCAGTTTCCGATATACGCCGGCGCGCCTAAAGCGGATTCTGGACCAGCTTGATCACAGACGGCGCAACGTCGTGGAATTTCGGCACAAGAGCTGGTGGAACGAAGCAGTCCACAAAGCCTTCCGGGAGACAGGAACAATCATGTGCTCGTGCAGCGGTCCCCGGCTGCCGGATGAACTGGTCAAGACGGCGGAGGACATTTACATCCGCTTTCTCGGCCTCAAGAACTGGTATCGGCATGACTATTCGACTGCGGAGTTGGCCGTCTGGGCGAAACGCATTGAAGAGAGCGGCGCGAGAACCGTTTGGGCTTATTTCAACAATGACCGCGACGGATACGCCATCAAGAATGCTCGCGCACTAATGCGGCTGCTAGAGCCAGGAACACGGAGGGCTAAAGCAAGGAATCGCCAGCTAGTGGTTCACACCTGACAGCAGACAAATTCGCCATGAATGGATCTCCAAGCCTGAACAAAACGCCCAGAGCCCTGTTGGCGGGTATGTCTTTGCTTTTGTCCGAAATCGTACGGAGCGTAGTTTTAACCTCGGGAATGGCGACCGAACTCCTTCCCCCTCGCGGTCGGTCGCAAGGCGGCGGAGCCTCACATTGGCCCCTGACTGTGACTGGCTTCGCCGCCGCTTTTGTTGTCCGCGGCAACACACGTCGAACACAGCTCTTTGGGCAAAGAAGGGTGCGTTCCAGGCCCGGTGCGACCGTGGCCAAGATTGTCCGCAGTGAGTCGAGATCAATCCGCTCTTCTCAAGCAAGTTGAGTGCTGGCATGGACCGACCCGAAATTGGAGGCGCTATGACTGTCGCCGATCTGATCGCAAAGTTGTCCCGATACCCGGAGAGTGCCCGAGTGACGTTGCTTGATCCCAGCAGGCGATGGCTTATGCCGATCGAAATAACGGCACTACTATCGGCGGACGGAATGAGTCGTGAAGTCGATTTCATTGCAATCACAGCGGACAGCGCGAGCGACGAAATTGAAGGCCTGGCGCCCTAAGAAGAGGAAACTCGAAGAGCTCGGCGCCTATTTTCTTGCCACTTGGCGAAACCATTTGAAACGCGGAGTGCATCATGAAGGACGCTCGAAAGTCAGATCAATCCCAAGCTCCTGGTCACTTCGAAAACCAGGGGCCAAAGGAGCAGGCAAAGCCTGCAGCCGTTCCGGACCTAGAAGAGCGGCATCAACGCACCAGAGATCAGGCGCCCACCGATACCGGTCGCGAAGACAGGATTCGCCAGCAGACATACGAAATGTGGGAACGCGAGGGGCAGCCCGAAGGCTTGGCGCACCAACATTGGGAGCGCGCGGCACAGGAGCACGATGGCGAAGAGAAGAAGACGGATAGCCAAGCTAAGGGCTTGGCTGGTGAAAAGCCGGGCGAGCAGTCAGGATCGAAGCCTTCGAGCGACACTTCAGAGCCTAGCCGCACGTGAATCTGGTTGCTCGCGATGCGCAGTCGACAGCATGACGTAACGTGCGGGCTTTGGTCGCCGTTCATTCCAGTATGAGACTAGCGAACTCATCGGTAGCTCGCCGATAAACAGCGAAACGGACTTCTTCATTCAGTCCCCCTGCTGCACAACTTGGATCGATTGCCGCGACCTAGGCGAATTGCTGGCTCATGAGGAATGGTGCAATCGAGACCGGAATGCCTCTCCAATGCCGGGACGGGGGTCGCAATGAGACCCGACTCTCCTCTCGCGGCATGAGTTCGAGGCCGTTCTATTTTCCGAAGCCAGAAAGCCAACAACATTATCCAAAGTCCAATCCTTCCCCGTAGCAGCAGGTTTTTGATCAATGATCGCCCAATTTAGCGCGCAGTGCGCGGGCGCCGCGCAAAAGCTCCTCGAGGTATGGCAAGAAGTTTGCGAACAGGACCGCTACTAAAATCCCGATCACTTGGGCAGGCGGCAGCGGATGAGTCTTGAGGCGGATCGGCGCCCTTACGATGCTAGAGGGTTGAAACACCAGGCTCACCATGGTGTCCCAATGCAAGATCGCGATCAAGCACAGTACCGAGACTGGCACAGCCGTCATAAAATCATGAACACGTTGCTCCGCCGGCGATACGTCGCGACGAGCGTGTGCATATCGGATATCGACATAGACCGTCACCTCATGGAGAACGAAGCACAGAGCAAGAACGCACAAAACTGGTTCGGTTAATTCCAGTAGTAGGCCCATTAGGATTGCGATACCGGCAAGTGCCAGGAGAGTGAGATGGAGTACGCTTTCCCACGGACCGCAATGAACTTCTATTTCGGAGCGACGGTGGCAAAGCCAATCCAAAAACCCTAGAACGATCCACGCTGGCAACAGGAGCCAAAGAATAAGTTGGGGAATGTTCTCCACGAGAGACCTTATTGGGATGGGACATGTGAAGTAGACGGAGTTTGAACCTCACTCAGCAAGACGTGGTCGTGGCCGCTAATAATGAACTCCTATGGGGCGCCGCGACGCAGTTCGCGTCAAGATCATCTGTGTCGTTCACCCTCTATGTCGATCATCAACATTAATACGTAGCCCCGGT
Source organism: Nitrospira sp. (assembly GCA_035761525.1). GTDB lineage: Bacteria > Nitrospirota > Nitrospiria > Nitrospirales > Nitrospiraceae > Nitrospira_C. The sequence continues at coordinate 4,341 of DASTQY010000048.1, forward strand.
TCCGCTGGCTCGGCCGTCACAAGTGGGCCCCTTTGGGTGGGTAAACACGTCGTATGGCACGCGCGGATGGCATCGAGAAAGTTGGATACCAGTGATTACGAGGTATCCAACTGGATTGCCTTTATCAAAAGCAAATTCTCTACGATTTTTTCAAACCGAGGCAGCGGTTTGACCTAGGGTCGTGTTTCCACCGGGCGAACAAACCCTATTCCAGGAGCCTCCCCGTGTCTTTCAATCCACTTGAGGAAAGCGGCTTGCCGCTCGAGAAGCAGTTTCGCAATTGGCGCGATCTTAGCGTTACGCCATATGATAAGGACGCGGCTCATCCCTACGGCCGATGCCGCGGTATCGTCGCAAACGAGCGTCGCGGGATCAATTTTCGCCGTTGGGCCGTCCGCCACCATCGTGCTCCTGGGTGGTGAGTTGAACGCCGAGATCGAGCACCAAATAGCCAAGGACAGCACATCGGGCGGGAACAAACCGCTCGGCACGCGCGGAGCCAAGATGACGGACACGGTAGGTGCGGCGCAGGGCTGACGCCTGGCACCGACGCATTCAATCCGGTCAACGGCCTTGCAGGCACGACTTGCCGTCAGTGGCGCGATTGATACGAGGCGTGTTTCCGTTGAGCAGAGTGCAGTACGCTAATAAGCGTAGGCCACGTAGGAGCCTGCCCTTCCTTTACTTACAACGCCGCTCAAGCTGAGTTGACGGCTGGCCAAGCCAACGCTTGAGAAGCGTGGAACGGAGTCGAAATGTCAATCATTTACGCTGGATGCATTAGCGTGATCGTTCTTGCTCTACTCGGAATATGGGCTACCACGGAAGAGATCATCAACGAACTGCACGACCGCCATCACTAATGCATCCCTGAGGCGCTCCAAGCGGTTTTTATAGATTAGGTCCGGTCTCGAGCTGTCGGATCGAAAGACACGCGACCAACGCACTGCCCTTTACACCAAACTTCGACCAACGGCGTCGTTGCGTTCAAAGGAAAGCGGCTTCGGCTCTTTTTTAGAGCTTCATCGTTGTCATCGGCATCGATTGATTCGATGCCTCTGACGCTGTCATTGCAATCGACTATGAGGCACTGATACTGGGTCATGCGTGCGTCCGTTCCTTCATTCGAACAGTGGTCGCTTGGTCTCGTTGCGTCGCACGTATGGAAGTGCAAGTCAGGTTCGCGCTCGCGCGACCCTTAAGAATCGGGTGGCGTTAGCCGGTCTTACTTATTGGCCCCGCAGCGGTACCCGAGACCGCGTTGTCGACAAGCGGGCCAAACGTTGAGCCGAGACCCACCGGCCTCATAGACTTGTCTTTTTACACCCTGCAGCCAGGAGTGTGATGGTTTGGACTGCCGGTTGTTTGTCTCCTCGGAGGTACTCCATGCCAGCGCTAACAATCCACACCATCACTTCAATGCGGACCGATGAGGCTAAAGACGTAGTGCACATCCAGTGCACGACAGAAAAGGACACTGCAAATCTGGATGTGCGCTCCGGAGCGCTTAGTACGCTCGTCCTCGGTTTGCGCCAGGCATCAGAGGCTTTCATGAGTTCGGGCGAATCCTCAGGTCAACCGCTAGAATTGACAGGTACCGGCCTTGTTTCGGTGGAGGACGGCAGCATCATGCTGGAGTTGATATTTGATGGGTCGATCCGCGTTATAGCTAACGT
>DASTQY010000049.1:0-11718 GCA_035761525.1 Nitrospira sp.
CGGTTCCCGGCCGATCAGTCCAGCCGGATAGTCCCGGTTCTGTTCGCGGATAATCGTGGCGATGTCCGTAGGGGTCAGACTCAACCGGGCCATCATCAGCGGATTCAGGATGATCCGCATGCTGTAGTTCTGCTGGCCGAAAACCATCGCGTCTCCGACCCCTTTGACCCGGCGCACGTTATCCACCAGTCGAAGAATGGCATAGTTGGAGAGAAATACCGCGTCATGGTTGGGATCAGTCGATTTCAGGGCAATGACCCCCACGAGGTCGGGGGACATCTTCTTCACACTCACCCCTTGCCTGATGACTTCTGGCGGCAGTTGCGGCTCTGCGAGTTTTTCACGGTTCTGAGTTTGGACCTGGGCAATATCAGGGTCGGTGCCGATTTCAAAGGTCAGTTTAATAGTGACATGCCCATCGTTGCTGCTCGTACTATCGAAGTAAACGAGGTTGTCGATACCTGGCAACTGGACTTCGATGGCGCGTGCCACCGATTCGGCGACCACTTCGGCGCTGGCGCCAGGATAATCCGCGTCGATCTGAACGACGGGCGGAGTGATTTCAGGAAACTGGGCGACCGGCAGGAACTGGACGGACAGCAGGCCCATGACCACGATCACAAGGGACACGACCGAGGCCATGATGGGCCGATCGATGAAGACGTGGGAGGTCACGCGTCACCCCTGCTTCGGCTGCTCGGAAGGAGACGCTGGGGGCGGCGGGGCTTCGCCGAGAGGGACAGCTTTGACCGGCGCACCCGGACCGATTTTCATCAATCCGTTCACTACCACGCGGTCGCCGGCTTTGATGCCTTGATCGATGAGCCATTGATCGCCCTGCCAGATCGAGGCCTGAACCGGCCGCATCTCGACGTGTTCGTCGGGCCCCACGATGTAAACAAACGGCCCTTGCGGACCTTGGAGGACGGCACGTTGCGGGATCAACACGACGTTGGGTTTAGTGTCTCCTTTAAATTTCACTTTCACGAACTGCCCTGGCAAGAGCTCCCGCTTTGGATTGGAAATCGTGATTCGCACGACACGCGCACCGGTTTCCGTGCGGAGACCCGGTTCCATCAGATCCAGCACGCCTTCATGCGGATAGGTGGAGCCGTCCAAGAGCATAACTTCGCCTCGAAGCTGGTACACGCCGGGATGGGTGATCCTTTTCTCTTCAATATCGCGCCGGCGCTTCAATATAAAACTTTCGGGAATGCTCACCACGACATACATGGGATCAACGCGATGGACCATGGTCAGCAGATCGGTTTGTGCCGATACGAGCCGGCCTTCATAATATCGGGTGCGTTCGATCAACCCATCGATGGGGGCGGTGATCAGCGTATTGTCCAAGTCGAACTGCGCCTTGATGAGGTCCGCCTTGGCGCCTTGCAAGGCCGCCTTGGAGGAAAGGTCCTCAGCCACGGCGTCGTCGACGTCCTTCTGGCTGACCGCCTGTTCGTTCAATAGCGGTTTGACTCGCGCCAGGTCCTGTTTGGCCTGCACGACTTTGGCTTCCGCCTGGGCGATCTTTGCCTTGGCACTGGCCGCCGCGGCTTGAAACGGAACGGGATCAATCTGGTACAGACGATCGCCCTTTTTGACGTCGCGGCCTTCCTGATACAACACCGCTTTGATCAAGCCCGTCACTTGCGATCGAATCTCGACCGGACGAGAAGCTTCCGCCTGGCCGATGAATTCCGGCTCGTCAGGAACCGTCGTGGTCGCCGCCGTGATCACTTCAACCTGAGGCATCTGGGGGGCAGGGGCAGAGCCTGCGTCTTGCTTGCACCCGGCGAGGCTCGCTGTGGCAAGGCAGACGAGTAACGCCCAAGTCAGCAGCGGGCGTATTCGATTGGCCGCTTGCGCCGATGTCAGGTCGATGGCTCGCAACATAGGATGTGTCCTCGGCACCCGTGTGGCATCTTAGAGGGCCGCAGACTTTCTTCGCAAGTGCGGCGTGCGCGCGTTGCTCTTTCTCTTCACTTACCGGATCTGTTTTTTCGCATCCTCGACGATGGATCTCATGCAACAGCCTGTGGCGAGCAAATCGGCTCCCGACTGACACATTCGACTCAAGAGCGCCTTTCCTTCCTGTTCAACAAACGTGACACCGGTCAAATCGACGACCAGTTGCCGGCCGGCAGCGGATTGCTCCGACTCACGCCAGCAACGTTCGAGTTCCCCGATCCATGGACCTGCCAGGCGCCCCTCGAGCGTGATTCTGGTTGCATCGTCAGATACGTTAGTGGTGATCTTCAACATGATACGAAACCTTCTCCTTCATTCATGCACATAGCCTCAGGCCTTGGCTCCGGCAAGCAATGCCTCATCATCCTCCACCATCTCCACCTCTGCGCTTCCCACCGCATCCGGCTGATGCTCGGCGGCGATCAACGAGTAGAACACCGGAACCACGAAGAGCGTGAACAGCGTTCCGACCGTCATGCCTGTCACCAGCACCATGCCGATGCTGTTGCGCGCCGCGGCGCCGGGTCCTGAGGCCAGCACAAGGGGAAGATGACCGAAGACCGTAGCCGCCGAGGTCATCAACACCGGCCGCAAGCGTGTCAAGGCCGCCTCACGCACCGCCGCGACTCGTGCGAGCCCGCTCGTTTGAAGCTGATTGGCAAATTCAACGATCAAAATCCCGTTCTTTGCAATGAGTCCGACAAGGGTGATCAGCCCGACCTGGGAGTAGATATTGATGGTCGTCAGATCCAGGAAACTGAAGACCAGCGCGCCGGATATCGCAAGGGGAACAGAGCCGAGCAGGACGATCAGCGGATCACGGAAGCTTTGAAACTGGGCTGCCAGCACCAGATAAATCAACAGCACGGCAAACCCGAGAGTGACCGTGAGAGCACCGCCTTCCTGACGGATCTGTCGGGACTCGCCCGCGTAGTCAAGAACGACCCGCGGTCCCTGGGACGACGCTGCGGCAGCTTCAAGGATGCGGAGACCTTCAGCTTTCGTCACCCCCGGCTTCACGCCACCAAAAATCCGCACGGCGTTGCGCTGCTGGAAGCGGTTCAGGGTGCGGGGCCCGGTGCTCGTTTCGATGTGCGTGAAGGTCGACACCGGCACGAGTTGACCGGCCGGCGTTTTGATCTTGAGATCGAGAAGCGGTTCCACCGTCGCGCGATCTTTATCACCGATTTGCGGAATGACTTTGTAGCTGCGGTCAAAATAGTTGAAGCGGTTGACGTAGGCCCCGCCCAAGAGTGTGCCCAGTTCTCGGCCGACGCCCGCGAGGTCGAGCCCCAAATCAGCCAGACGCTCGCGGTCTAGGACAACGTGGGCCTCCGGGAGATCGATTTTTAGGTCCGTATCAACGTACAGGAATTTCCCGCTCTGCCATCCCGCGCCGAGGACCGCACCAACCGTCTCTAGCATCTGCTGGGCCGGTACATCGCTCTGCAACACCAGTTCGACATCGTACTGGCCCGGCGTCGGCAGCGGCGGGTCCAGACGGGGAAACACGCGCAATCCTGGCACCTGTGATACCGCGCCGAAGACCTGACCGTACATTTGCTCGGTCGAGCGCGCCCGTTCATGCCAGTCCTTGGCGACCAGGCCCCCAAATCCGCCCCACGCCGTCGTCAATGACCACGTGAATTGTGTTTCGGGAAAAGCCGTGACGGCATCCACAATCTGCAGATGCTGGCGATTGGTGGCCGCCACCGTAGAATCGGGCGATGCTTCAAAAAACAAGCTGATATGGCTTTGATCCTCCACCGGCGCGAGCTCCTGTCGTGAGAAGAGATAGAGGGGCCAGGCGGCGATCATGACCAGCACCGCCGCGGCTACAATACCCCAGCGCATGTCCAGCGCCCGATCGAGCAAGCGAGCATACCCGCTGCGCACCAACTCGAACGTGCGGTTCACGAGCACAGCCATTCGGCCTTCCTTCCCTTGCGGGTGCACGAAGCGTGAACTCATGACGGGCGAAAGAGTCACGGCGACGACGCCCGATAACACGACCGCCACCGCCAGGGTTATGGCGAATTCGAGAAACAGCGAACCGGTCAAACCGCCCTGAAAGCCGATCGGCGTATACACCGCGGCCAGCGTGATTGTCATCGCAATGATGGGACCGATCAGTTCTCGGGCGCCTGCCAATGCCGCCTCGATCCGGGTCTTGCCCTGACGCACATGCCGCTCGACGTTCTCAACCACCACGATCGCGTCGTCGACGACGAGGCCGACGGACAGGACAATGGCGAGCAAGGTCAAAAGATTGAGACTGAAGCCAAAGGCAAACATAAAGAGCGCGGCTCCGATGAGCGACACCGGCATGGCGACGAGCGGCACGAGCGCCGTGCGCACGGAACCCATAAAGAGAAATACGACCAGCGCAACGATGAGGATGGTCTCCGACAATGTCTTGGTAATTTCGGTCAGCGCGTTCCGCATGAACATCGTGCCGTCCCAGACAAGCCGCATGTCGATATCGGGGGGCAGCGTGGGTCTGATCCGCTCCATTTCATCTCGCAGCCGCCCGGCGACATCGATTTCGTTAGCACCGGGAACCGGCCAGACTCCGAGATACACGCCTTCCGTCCGGTTGTACTTCGCAACCATGTCGGCTTCTTCGGCTTCACGCTCGACCTTCGCGACGTCCTTCAGTCGCACGATGGCTCCCCCACGGTCAGCCACAATCAGATCCTCGAACTCCTCAGTCGAACGGAGGTCGGTATTGGCGAGCAAGTTGACCTGGACGAGATTGCCCTTGGTTCGACCGACGGCGGCCAAATAGTTGTTCCGGCGAAGCGCTCCCTGCACGTCCCCGGGCGATAGGTTGAATGCTGCCAACCGGTCTGGATCGATCCAAATGCGCATGGCAATCTGGCGCCCGCCTTCGATCGTCACCCGCTGCACGCCTGACAGTGTGGAGAGTTGCGGCTGCAGGGTGCGCAGCAGCCAATCCGTGACGGCAGGCACTGTGCGCTCGCTGGAGGAAAAGCTGAGATAAAAGGAGGCGTAGGGACGATCCGCCCGCTGCACTTCGACGACCGGCGGCTCAGCCTCAGCCGGCAATTCAGACCGCACTTGTTGAAGCCGCGCAGTGACCTCGGCCAAGGCCGCCGTGCTGCTGTGGTTCAATTTCAAATGCACCGTCACCGTGCTCACACCGGCACGGCTGGTTGACTCGACATAGTCCACGCCGCCGATCGCGGAAACAACTCGCTCGACCGGCGTGCTGAGGAACCCACGGACTGTCTCGGCGCTCGCACCGTAATAGACCGTCGTAATGACCACCGACGAGCTCTCGATCTTCGGATACTGCTGCACGGGCAGAGTCGTCAGAGCACGCCAACCGGCCAGGACAATGACCAAGTTGACGACGATCGCCAACACCGGATGCTTGATGAATACGTCGGTGAATGAACGCATGTGCATAAATGACTCTCGTTCCTCGAAAATCTCAGTGTTGACTCACCGCTTGCCGCTGTTCCGACTGAGGATTCTGGGCGCCGGCGCCGGCAACCGCGACAAGAGCTGCCTCACGAAGCTTGAATGATCCGGAAGCCGCGACCTGCTCGCCGGCGATGAGTCCTGCATGAATGACCACCTCGTCGCCGAACATCGCGCCGCTCTCGACCTGCTGGACATGGGCACGAGCACGACCATCCTTATCCTGCGCAATCACGAACACCTGATCCCCTTCGGGGCCCTTGCGCAATGCACTGACCGGAACGGCAACCGCTTTGCGCGAAGCCCCGACGGGAATACGGACGCGAACCGAGGACCCAGGCGATGGCGCGTTGCCGGAACCTTCGATCCGCGCTCGGACCACGGCATTGCGTGTCGCCGGGTCAATGCGCGCGTCCAGCGCGACGATTTTAGCGGTGATGGGAGCGGGGGTACCGGCAAATACCTCAACGACTTCGCCTTCCCGTAGGCCGGCGGCAACCTGCTGTGCCACAGTAAAGTCCACATGCGCGGCGTCATCGATACCCTGAAGTGTCGTCAAGAGGGTTCCTTCATTGAGATACTGGCCAGGATGAACGTCTGCGATACCGACCCGTGAACGAAACGGCGCGCGAATCGTCTTGCGGGCAATGATCGCTTTGGTGCGGGCAATTTGCGCTCGGGCGACATCCAGGTCTGCGCGCGCCCGGTCCACTTCTTCCTGCGTCGTGGCCATTTCATGGTTCAGATTCTGCCTACGATCGAGCACCGTCTTGGCCAGAGCAGCCTGCGCTTCCTGGGCCTTCAGCTCAGCTTCTTCCACCGACACATCGAGCGCCACGAGCACCATGCCCGGTTCAACGATCTGCCCCGGTGACAACCGCACGTCGCGCACCGTGCCGGCAAGCTCATTCCGTAGCGTGATTGACTTCAACGCCAGGACCGTGCCGATCGAGGTTGTGGTTTGTCGGTGCTCGATCTCCTTCGCGAGGGCGACGGTCACCGTCTCCATTGGCTCAGGTTGACTCGCCGAAGCTGCCTGACCGGCTTGAATGGCATCATATTTCCAAGCTGCCAGGCCAACGCCCATCAGAAGAACGATGACCGGCAGTGCGACTGAACCGACCCAGTGACGCTGACGCTTCATGAAGCACCTCCACGCTTGCCTGAGAAACCAACCGTCTATTCACTACTGAGAGGAGACAGCAACCTTCGTTCCACCTCTCGAGCAATCGTCTGCCACATAAGTAGCTGAAGTTGCAAAGAACTTTTGGCATCTGCTTCGAAGAGAGCTCGATGTGCCGAACACCATTCGCCGCCTAATCGGCAGGTGCCGAAGCATCGGCATCTCCCACGCTCACGCCGGGCTTGCAGCCAGCGGTCGGGCAGCCGGTAGAAAGGCCTCTGCCGGCAGAATGTTGTAGCGCCTCCTGAGCTCCTCGACCTGCTCGCCCATAACAGGCCAATAGTCCCATCCATTGTTCAGGTCGACGGTCATCGCCGCACCTCGCCGGATGGCGATCATCGCCTTCACCGGATCGAAAAATCCGGTTCTCGCCGCGGTGATGGGGGTGAGGCGGATGCCTACATGGAATTGCAGCAGCACAAAAAATACGAACGTCCACGGATCCCGCCGCTGGAACCCTGCGCTGAAACAGGCCACTTGCACTTCTTCATCGGGCGTCGTCCCATACCCGGACAAGACATGCGCGCAATCATGGAATAGAACCTGTTCTGCCGCTCCGCCCTTCTCACCGGGCAACGGAAAGCCATTCGCCCGGCAATACTCCCAATAGGACCGTCCAAGGGATCCCTGAGGATAATGCTCCAAGGCTTGATACCGAGACGCGAGCGGGGCGTCTTCGTAACGTCCCAGCATGCCGCGCACAAATTTGTAGAGTCCTTTAAGACGCTCGTTTTCCCAAATGTCCTTCACCTTCTCCCTCAGCCAGAACCGGCGGGCCAGATCCAGACGAAGGCGGAGCATCTCACCGTTGATGAGGTATCGGAGGTCCCGAACTTCCGCTGCGTCCACTTGCAACGCCCGGGCAAATTCCTCGACCGCCTCTGTTTCGCGCACGTTGGCCTTCCCGTCGATCAGCGAGACCACGATCAACCCTTGTGTGAGTTGATGTCTGATCTGTGGGTCGATCAAAGCGGAAGCCAGCTCCTCCGGCGCGACGGGCGCAAGGTCCTCGACTGCATAGTTGGTTCCGAGAATCGTCTGCACCGATGCCAGCATCTGCCGCTCCGTGTCGTCGAGGACGCTATCTGCCAAGGCGACGGTTTTCATCGCACGCAGCCCCCAATAAGCTTGTTCCGCCGTGGGCATTTTCAGTTCCATCTTCTTTCTCCTCTGAATAACGATTGTGAAGTCGGCTCCGGCTGATGTTCATGCCGGGACGATCTGGCGATTGGATAGCTGCACGACCGCAGGCGGATTGGCCGCCGCATTCCAGGCTCCGAGACCTCCGGCAAGCGGCCATACGCGCGTGAATCCCAGTTTGCGAAGTCTCAAAACACCCTCGACGCTCGAGGCGTCCCTCGGGCAGGCGCAATACAAAATGATATCGCGGTCTCGCGGTAGCTCGTGCTGGTGAGCGACCACCTCCTCGAGCGCCAGAGACACGGCACCCGGAATTCCCGGCTCTTGCTGGCGCGCGGCAAGCGACCGCAGATCGACAATCACCGGTTGTTCGCCGGCGGCGAGCTTGTCCGTCAGTTGCCGGACGGTCATTCGTGGAACGCCATCGCCCATGCGATACCGATGAGCGGCTTTGTAGCCGACATAGCTCACGGCCGCCGCGATCAGCGTCAGACCGATGGTCGGCCCAATCTGAGCGCTGATCGTCAACGCCTGCTCCACCTGATCACTGAAAATCCATCCGAGACCAATTCCTGTTCCAGCCCAGAGCAAGGTTCCCAATCCATTGAAGAGAAGGTACTGTGGCACCGAGAGACCCACGATCCCGGCCAGTGGCGGGGCAATCGTGCTGAAGCCCGGCACGAACTTGGCGACGATCAACGCGCGGACACCATGACGGGAAAAGAAATCCTCCGTCCGGCGGACGCAGCTAGTCGGTTCCAAGGAAATGCGGCATAGCCAGTTCAACACCTGCCGGCCACGCCGACGACCGAGCTCGAACCACACCTGATCACCCGCCATCGCAGCGAGGACCGCCGAGACAAGCGCCACGCCAGCCGCCATTTGTCCGGTCCCAGCCAATGCGCCCGCGGCAATCAAGAAGGGCAGGGCAGGCAGGGGAAGTCCAATCTGTTCGGCAAAGACCACGGCAGCCACAACTAGCGCGCCATGCTGAGTCAGAAAATCTAACGTTTCGTTCATGATGGACTCCGATTAAAAGATCACGTCGGCCTGGCTCGTCACACGCTCGAACACTCGCTCTTCGCCAGTGAGGTGTTCCTGAAACTGTACGGCCGCGTGCCGCGCAATCCTGACAATCCGCTGATCGTCTTCTTGATGGCCGCCGGGCAGTCCCGCAACCAGCCGCGATCGGTGTAATTCCACCACGACGCGGCCGATGACCCATTGGACACTTCCAACCCCCGGTTGGAGCATCACGGCATCCGAGGCGTCGTTGTCTCGCTGGCGAATCAGCGCATCTTCCACGATGGCCTTACCGAGAGTCGGCTGCAGCCAACGCATAGAGATGTAGAGATCCGTCGAACGGTCCTGTAAGACGTCGGTCGCCGGGGCGCCAAAGGTGGTCGGCGTGAAAAGGAAAAACAGACACAGGAATATGCCGGCGATCGTGGCCATCATGCCGATCAACGTGAACAGATCTATGGTTGGGGATGTCCGGTTCATGGGTCCTCCGATCAGCTCCTGTGCACTGCTCATGCGGCGCTGTGTCAGCAAGGACCATTCCGTCGTGCACCGAGCGCACCCCGTACATCGCGTAGATGCAACCCTGCGATCTTCCGTGGGAAACGAGTCGTTGATGGGGTGTGAGCTGCGGAGCAGAGAAGAGGAGAGCCGGAAAAACGTGCCGACATCTCGGCGCGATGCCGACGCGTCGGCGTTATCCTGGACGGACAATACCGAGTTTCTGCATTTTCGATTGCAGGGTAGTGCGCTTCATGCCCAATTTGGCCGCTGCACCGGCAGAACCTCCAATCGTCCATTTAGCGTCGCGCAGCGCCTTCAGAATATGCTCTCGCTCGGCATCCTCGAGTGTCTTGGGCGAACCGTTCGAAGGAGGGATCGATACTTTTAATTCTGACAGTGGGACGACGAGATCGGCCCCCGCCGATAAGATGACTGCCCGCTCGATGAAGTTTTCCAGCTCACGCACATTGCCCGGCCAGGGGTAGGCCTGCAGGGCCTTCATGGCCTCGGCGGGAATCGTTTCGATCCGCTTGTTCATCCGAAGCGCAAACTTCTGGGCGAAGTGGCGGACCAACGCGGGGATATCTTCAGCCCGCTCGCGCAGCGGCGGGACGGTGACCGGAAAGACTTTGAGCCGGTAATAGAGATCGCTGCGAAACTTTTGCTCCTCGACCATGTGACTGAGATCGCGATTCGTGGCGGCGACGAGCCGGACGTCCACGCGCTGGGTCCTGGTACTGCCAAGCCGCTCGAATTCCTGCTCTTGCAAGACGCGAAGCAGCTTGACTTGGAGCTCCAGCGGAATCTCTCCCACCTCGTCCAGAAACAGCGTCCCTCGGTCTGCGGTTTCGAACCGGCCGATCTTGGTCGCGATTGCGCCCGTGAACGCTCCTCGTTCATGTCCAAAGAGTTCGCTTTCGAGCAGACCCGTTGGAATGGCCGCACAATTGAGCTTGACGAAGGTGCGTTCGCGCCGATCACTGAGATTGTGCAGGGCCCTGGCGATTAATTCCTTTCCGCTTCCGGTTTCTCCGAGAATCAGGACAGTCGAGGACGTCTTCGCGACCGTTTCCACGTCCTTCAGGACGCGGCGAAGGGTCTGGCTTTCACCGACGATTTCCTGGAAGTTATATTCGGTCTGAATTTCCTCTTCGAGGTAGAGCTTCTCTTCGGTCAACTTGTCTTTGAGCTGAGCGATTTGTTTGTAGGCCAGGGCATTTTCAACGGCGATCGCCACCTGCGCGCCGATTTGGGTGAGGAGTTCCGCATCTTGCTCACTAAAGGCTTCCTCACGCATGCTGACAACGCTCAGTGTGCCGAGCACTCTGCCGTGAGACACCAGCGGGACTGCACATCCGGATCTCAACCCTTCGGCTTTCGCCCGCTTCATAATGTCGGCTGGGAACTCGGCTGTATCGATATTTCGGATAAGGACGGTCTGTCGGGACGTGAACGCCCGACCTTCCGGCGTGCCCTCCAGGGGAATCGCATGACCGGTTTCGACAAAGCCCTGGTTGCTCGGAAAATCCAGGGCGTGCGCGAGCAGCCGTTGTGTGTCCTGATCGAACAGCGCGAATCCTGCCAGATCGTGGGGAACCACGCGGCTGAGGCTGACAGAAACGGCCTTGAGGAGATCGCGCAATTCAAGATGCGAAATCACGGCGTTGTTCACTTCGAGCAAGAGACGCTGGAGGTCTCGTTCGCGTGCCAATTGCTGTTGATACGCTCTGGTACTCTCGGAATTGAACGCGTTGTCCACGGCGACCGCCACTTGCTTTGCGACCTGTTGCATGAAGTTGAGGTCAGTCTCTCGATAAGTCCTCAGCTGTAAACTTCCAAACCCCATGGCCCCGAGCCGGCGCTGCGCCGTCGTCAGCGGGACTGCGCAGAAGGACTTGACGCCGTTCTCACGCAACATCGACATCAGTCTGGGAAAACGGTGTTCCTGGGACACGTCGTTGACGGTCAGAGGCTCTTGATGGGTCCAGACCCATCCGCCCGGTGACTCTTCGACCGGCGTTTCCAGGCCGGGGCTGATCGTGCTGGGCACAGTGGCGACCAGCAGCCAGAGACGCATGACCTGACGGGCCGGCTCGTGCAATACAATATTGATATAGTCGAATGGAACGATTGAAGGCAGGCGTTGTGCGAGGTCTCGCAACAACTCGGCCAGATCGCGGTGCGAAGCAATGGATTCCGTGACCTCCAGAAGCAGGCGCAGTCGATCCCGATCGCGGAGGAGGTCCTGATGATGAAGGACGTTGTCCACTGCCACGGCAACCTGCTTTCCCACCTCTTGAAGAAACTCCAAGTCCCCCTCTCCGTACGCGTGTTTGCGGAGGCTTGCAAAGCCCATCGCCCCCAATTGGCGGACGGCCGTCGTCAGCGGCACGACGCAAAACGAATTGACACCATCTTGCTGCATCCGTTGCGTCACCTTCGGCCAGCGGAGC
>DASTQY010000050.1:0-3385 GCA_035761525.1 Nitrospira sp.
ACCAGGCGCCAACATGCTGAGCGACGCCCGATTCGTCGCTTCTCAAGCAACCCGTTGCCGGGCCTGGTGGAACCCCTGTGGGCACAATCGTACAAAAAACCTGACGAATCATGTTGCTATGACAACAAACATGATGAGTAAAATAATATGTCATGAAAGAGACCCCCATGGAATCGCCGGAACTGAGAAAGTTTTGTATTGCCATCCAGAACCTTCGTGAAGCGATGACACATGATCTGCCGCTTGATGAATTTGACCAAATTTGCCTCGAAAACTACATAGCTCTCCTCCAGATCACGTACATGGAGTGGAAGCGGCGCAACATCCAACAGCCTCCCTACCGACGCGCAGCGTAACGCTGGCCGGCATTCCCCGTTTCTGCAAGAAGACAACATACTCTTTAGACGCGTGGCGGCTTACCGTGATGCTGAAGTATGGGGCGCTCGACTCCATCTGCCCAAGCGCACGAGGAAGGCATTGGGTAAACAAGGAGCCAAGAACGTCAGCCGGAAACGTCGTTCTTTCTGACAGGACGAAGGCACCTTTTGGCGGCAGCCGTCATGACGCAGCAGAGCTCTCCGCAATTTCTTTTCGCCGTATACGTGGCAGAAGTTTCTTTTAGAGGAGCTGAGCAGGAACGCAGATCACCTTCTGATCGGCATTAGGCGTTCACTTTCGTCTACTTGATCGCCGCCTGGGCCGTTCCTACGCGCGCAGGAAACCGTCGCGCCAATTAGACTAGACTCCGTACGGAGATACCGCAATGACCGCAGCAACCATAAGACAAAATCCGTCAGACTAAATCCCTATCGGTTTCGTATTCTCTCACCTACACCCCTTACAACAGTCACTTACTCTCAAGGCGTTCATCCACCTAAAATCAGCAACTTCTGAGCGTGCTACAGGCCGATGCTAGGCATGAGGATTGCCGAGTCCTTTGTCGGGCACATGCGCCTGCTGAGTTTTGCGGATATGAGTTATTGCCATGCGTGTAAGCAATGCCCTCATAGAGCTCTCCCCTTCGAGAAAGGCCTTCTTGCCAAGGCGTATGCAAGGGCGGGGATATGCCTACGGCGCGGTCATCCTTGTTCTGACGCTTGGCATCCGTATGTTGCTTGCGCAACGGAAACAAGCGGAGGCTCAGCTCAAGGCGATCGCCTGGCTCCTGCGTGAAGGCCGAAATCCTTTTACCGTGCCGGAACCGCAACCGTACGGAGACTTATCGGAGCTCAACACCGAGCGGACCATCCTTCGTACGGTCGGAAAAGATCTCATGGTCAATGTCGCCGGTGACGCGTTGCACCTCATCGGGACGTCAGGGGCTGTGTGTGAAAGGAACGGAGACTATGCCTCATGCCTCGTCGCATCCGATTGGTGCCGGTTTCTCGACAGCACGTCGCGAGAGCGGTGCGCCACTACAGACAACGGGGCTGCTCTGGCGAGCGGCGAATGGCATTGCCGCAATTCATGCCGCGACATATCCGCTCGCTCGATGGATACCGGCGAACCGGTCGATCTGCCGTGCAATGGCGGGATCCATATCTACGCCGCTCCGATCAAGGTTGACGGAGAAACCGTCGGAAGCATCAGCATTGGGTACGGGGATCCGCCGAAGGACGAGGCGCAGTTGATTGAGGTAGCCGAACGTTACGGAGTTCGGGCTGATCAGCTTCGTGAACTCAGTGCCGGCATGCCGTCTCGCCCGCAATTCATCGTGGCGGTTGCCAAGGCGCGGTTGCGGAGCGCTGCCCTTCTCCTGGGCGAAATTATCAAGCGGAAACGCGCTGAAGAAGCCTTGGCTGATTTGACGAAGAACCTCGAAGCACGAATCACCGAGCGCACGGAGCAACTCCGGGCCTTGGCAACGGAACTGAACCTTGCCGAGCAGCAGGAGCGCAAGCGACTGGCCACTGAACTGCACGATCACCTGCAGCATCTCCTGGTGCTGGCCAAGTTGAAGGTCGGTCAAGGGAAGCGGCATGCCGAGCCGATCCCGGCGCTCATCGAGCTCTTGAAACAGCTCGACGAAGCCTTATCCCAGGCCCTCCGGTATACGCGGACTTTGGTCGCAGAATTAAGTCCTCCCGTGCTCAGGGACTACGGGCTCGCGGCGGCGTTGAAATGGCTGAGCGAGTACATGCAGAGACTGTCCATGACGGTGATGGTGCACGTACCGGAATCAAGCGAGCTCACATTGCCGGAGGACCAAGCGGTGCTGCTGTTTCAGTCTGTGCGAGAACTCCTGATTAATTGCTATAAATATGCGGGTACCTCACGCGCTACTGTCCTACTCGAACAGCGCGAAGGGCAGTTAAGAATACAGGTCCGTGATGAGGGGGTGGGCTTCGATCCGACGGCCGCCACGCCCGCCGAGAGTCCCGCCGGAGGTCCGTCATCCAAGTTTGGGCTCTTTAGTATTCGCGAGCGCATGACGGCGTTGGGTGGATCGTTCGAGATGCGATCAGCTCCAGGACAGGGCACCACGGCGACACTGATTCTGCCGGCAAGTTAGCGAATTTGTTGTCCTGTCTGACGAATGCGCGGCTGTGAGAGACAGCCTGCCGAACCGCTTGGCCGCGAAAGAAGACTGTCAGGGGGCCTGCCTCATTAGATAGAACGGATCAATGGCGCAGAAGTAGTTACGATGCCTCTTCCTCACTTGACAAGAGGTCTATGAGTTGCAAAAATCAGTGCCCCTAAAGAAAGGTGAATTGGCAGATGACTCCGCTCTCAGTTCAGTCGAGCCCTCCGTCCAATACCATTGTGCTCATTGAGGACAACGAAGAAGAGTTGCAGTACTGGTCCAAAACTCTACGGAGTGCCCCTTTCAACTATACCGTGCTTGAATCGTCCGATGCGCAAACCGGTCTTGAGCTGTGCCGAGACCGCGCCATTGATTGTGTGCTGCTTGACTTGGATATGCCTGAATCAGGTTTCCATGTCCTGCTGGAATTGATTCCGAACCGGAGTCACCCTAAGATCCCTGTCATCATCCTGACCCATCTGCCGCACCCCAACCTCTGGGAAATGGCCAAGCATAATGGAGCGCAGGCGTGCCTGCTCAAACAACGTACGTCGGCTCAAGAGCTGCATTGTGCCATTCAGACGGCGATCACTTCCGTCAAATCGCAGAACTAAGACATTAGGCAATGACCGGAGGCCCGAGCCGTAGGGCCTTTTCTACGAAACGGCTGACTTCGTTCAATCGCCTCTAGCTTCACCGTGGTTTCCATCTTGGTCACCTGTCGTGCGCCCGCCCATCGCCAATCCACTTTCTTGCCGACCAAGGTCACTGAGCCCCTTGCGACATGGTTGGCAGATGAAAAGTTTTCGACAGAACGAGCCGGTTGATTCGGCCAGGACACCGAGAACTGATATCCCTCTC
>DASTQY010000051.1:0-3456 GCA_035761525.1 Nitrospira sp.
ACTTTAGATGAGAGCGTTTCAAATTTGGAATGATCGTCTTCCGCAAGCGTCCGTATTGCCCAGATGCTGCCGATACCCCCGAACGAGGCGATCCTGGCCAAGCTCGAAGCGTTGCCGTTCAGCACCACGGCGCGATTAACGACGAGTTCCCACGCCTTGACCAGGCGCGAGTGATGTTCCGTCGCCAGCTTGCGACGAGCCGCCACGAACGCTGGCGAAAGCCACGAAGGCGGCAAAGGGGTAGGTATGCCGGACCTCTACGAGAGCGATTTTTACGCTTGGATGCAGCAGCAAGCCGAGGCCGTTTGCACCGGCGCCTGGGACGAGATCGACCGCGACCATCTGGCGGAAGAGATCGAGAGCCTACTTCGCAGCGACGCCCATCGGCTATGGCAACACCTACGGGAGCTGATGGTGTGGCTGCTGGCCTGGGCCTACGCCCCGGAGCAGAGGGATGCACATCCGCATTGGCATGTGCGGATCGTCAACGAACGGTGCGAGATCGAGGTGATCGTGGACGTCTGGTCCAATTTGGCCGCTAACGTCGAAAGGGTACTGCCCAAGGCGTATGCTCAGGGCCGCGAGGTAGCGGCAGAGGAGACGGGACTGCCGCTGGAGACCTTTCCCGAGGCGTACCTGTGGACACCGGAACAAGTGCTCAAAGCGCCACTTGAAGGGCCAGACAGCCCGTTTTTTGGGGAGTCTCGATGATGAGTCAAGTTAGCGTCCACGTCACGCTCACCAACGCCCGCGAGCTCGTCATGTCGCAGCTAGGCCGGCATGCCCTCAAGTCGGTGCATACGTGCGAAGTTGAAGCGCTGATCGATACGGAGCGTTTCTACAGCATCGTGCCCAAGTCCATCGCCCGCCGTTTGGGCCTCGCCCGGTTACGGCAAAGTGCCATGCAGCCCGATGGTCGCTGGGGCGAGGGAGAAGTTACGGAAGCGGTACAGGTCGACCTATACGACCGGCCGGCGACCATCGATGCCCTGGTGATGGGCAAGTGTGTGCAGCTCAGCGCCTCTGTCCTGGGCCAGACCGACCTGCGTTATGACAAGGCAAGCGGCGAGCTGCGGCCCAATATAGGCACGTGGAAGCGGCCCGTCTTTCGGGTTTGAGGTGTCGTCATGTTAACTGATGAGATCAAACAAAAAGTCGAGGCAGCCACCGTCAAAATCATTATGGAAGACGACTGCTTTGGCTCCGGTGTCTTGATCCCAGGTCGCATGATCCTGACGGCCACGCACTGTGTTCAACACACGGCAGACGGTGGTATGGCAATAGGGGATTACTACATCGAAACTCTGGAGACTTCACAGGGCTTTCTCAAGGCTGGTCCGATCATGGTGGAGTGCATGTCGGATCTCGCAGTACTTGGTGGACTTGACGGACAAGAGTTCTGGGATGAGTTAATTGCATTTGATGAATTTTGCGAGACCGTAGAACCTGTCGGTATCCATTTGAAAGAGGTGCATCCGTGCATGCCGTTTCCGGCTCATCTGCGGACGTGTGAAGGCGAGTGGATGTCAGGCGAAGCCACCATTTTCAATGTGGTATCGCCAATTGTAGCGGTAGCCTTTTCCCATGCCATACCAGCTGGGACTTCGGGTTCTCCGATCGTCAACGATGACGGGCAAATCGTGGGCATTGTGAGCAACAATAGCGAGAACCCTAATCGGATTCAATCGAGTGGGTCCCACCCGTTTCCAGCCATGGTATTACCATGGTGGATATTAAAGAGAATACGCACGGGCCGATCTTTCTCATAAAACGTTCCCTTTTAAACCAAAGGTGACAATGGACATCATGCGGACCATCGCCATTGCCAATCAGAAAGTCGGGAGCGGCAAGACAACAACCTTTGTCAACCTCGCGGCTAGCAAATCATGGGGCATCAGACGCCATGCTGTCCTGGCTCGGACTACCCAGGCAGGCCATTAAAGACTTCGCGCAGGCTGTGCTCACGCTGCGCCCGGCTTTGGCGATCTTGCGGTAACCCGCCCACCGCAACACCCCAATGGTGGTATTGCGAAGCGCCACCATCACTTGCGGAATATTGCCGCGACGCACCTGCGAGCGATCTTCATCGAATGTGATATCGCGTACCCAATGCGAGCGGTTCTTAATCGCTCACTGTCCTCTGACCAGCTCCGGTGAAAGCAGGGATGAGCGGAAGCCCCGGACGAATGACTAGGATATGACATATGACACCAGAAGAGATTATCGAAGATTTTCAATCGTTTTCAGACTGGGAGGACCGGTTTTGCTATCTTCTGGATTTGGCGGACGAACTGCCTGACATGGACGAGGCGGACAAGACAGATGAAAACCGGCTTTTTGGTTGTCAAAGTCGAGTTTGGCTGAAAAGCGAATTGCTGCCCACCGACCCGCCGGTGCTGCATTTTACTGGCGACAGCGATGCCCAATTGGTGAGGGGATTGGTGGCCATCGTCATCAACGTCTGCAATGGTCGTACCTCTCAACAGATACTGGATTTCGACATTGCCGGCTTTTTTAAAGCTCTCGAGCTCGAGCGGCAGCTCACGCGTACCCGCGCCACTGGATTGGCTTCTATGGTCAAGCGGATTAAAGAGATCGCAAGTGCGTATGAAGTGATGGAATCGAGTCGGTTCCGTCGCAATTTTGCCTCGCCACTCGTTTGAGGTATGATCGCCCTTTACGAGCAACGGTCATTCATCAGGGAGCGAGACGGTGGCAATCAGTTTCAAAGGTGCGCATTTTCCCAAAGAGATCATTCTCATGGGTTCGATGGTATCTGGCGTACCCGCTCAGCACGCGCCGCTGACCCTCAATCACGAAAAGTGGACATGAACTATTCTCCTATTAGCCTCTTGCGCTCAAAGTGGACAAGTACGAGTTCCATTTGGGCATCCAGCAGTTCCTGCTTTGGAACTACGGCGTTGACGATATTTTGAACCTGTGTCCTGGAGTAACCTGCTTCCTGAGCGGTTGGGTGTGATGCCATGAGCTTCTTGTAAAGCTGGAGAGCCACAGGCAAATCGCGCCCGGTATAGTGTGCGGCGTACGCCGTCGCATACTGCCGACTCGCCTCTGTAGGTACAGTTTCGTTTCTCATGTCCGTTGCTCCTTCTAGAAAAAAGACGGGTGGAGAAAAAGTGATTCGCTCTTGCTAAGTTGCTCGCTTATCGTAGCTCAGAGCATCCCAGCGAGAGTGCCAAGATCTGAGGGGAATGGTAGACGTCGTGTGAGCAGTACCCTTTCTCAGAGATAGGAAAGCGTTCTGTTCGGGCGCTTAGAGCCCGGAAGCTGTCTTCATAAATTATAGGTTTCACTCCCTCCCCTGCTTTTAAGCACTCTCCTTGTTCAACGATCTCTCAATCCGAGGTCCTTATGAGCACGATGGAGTGTGCCACATGACATGGGACACATATCCCACGAAATTACTGACTCTGAATAAGCGCACCAATCCCCTCA
>DASTQY010000052.1:0-6451 GCA_035761525.1 Nitrospira sp.
GGAAAGGCGTTATTTTGTGGCTGCTCGGAGTGCCAGTGAGCCTACTGGTCGTGCTGTGGTTTCTTGGGATCCTTCGATAACCACGCACCGAGTGAGATACTCACACATAAAGGAGTGCACTATGTTATCGCTGAGACTTGGGCTGCCGATGATCGCTGCGATTGCGTTGAGCGCCGTACCGGCGTTCGCCGCTGATCTTGAAACACAGGTAATCGACAAGAATTGCTACATCGAAGTCTTCGATGATGACGATTTCGATATGGACGACGCCCATTACAAGATACAAGGTCCGAAAGAATTTGCGTCACTGAAAGACCTGGGCGGAAAGAATTGGAACAATGACATTGAAAGCGTGATCGTAGGTTCCAACGCGAAGGTCAAAGCTTACTCGGATAAGGATTTCAAAGGGACAGAACTCGCATTTGCCCCGGGCCAGAGGGTTCCAAATCTCGGTAAAATGAATATGAAGGATGACATCGAATCGATGAAGATTGCGTGCGGTAGTTGAACCCTCACGCCGGGAGACGGCCGGATGGCCGCCTCTCGGCGCTCCTCTCTCACCTTATTATTGCCCGCAACATGGCGTTGCTCCCTTGCGGTCGCCCTTGAAGCGGTTGACCGTCCGACCTACAATGCTTCGGCACTGCTCTCATCCCTTCCTGCTCATGAGGATTGATGCCACGGAAAAAGCCTTCCCCGGCAGCGGCGAGATCGGCTGACGGTTCAGCGAAGAACGAGGATTTTGAGCGGCTGGGCGTCTTCTATCTTGGTCGACCGTATGACCCGGTCATCAAGCAGCGGAAACCCGGGTGGATTCTGTACGACTCGAAGGACCTGGTGACCCATGCGGTTTGCGTGGGCATGACGGGGAGCGGCAAAACGGGGCTATGTTTGTCACTCATCGAAGAGGCCGCGATAGACAATGTACCGGCGATTCTCATCGATCCGAAGGGCGACCTCTCCAATCTATTACTCACCTTTCCCGGCCTCACCGCTGAAGAATTCCGGCCGTGGATTAACGAAGACGAGGCACGTAAGAAAGGGCTTCCGCCGGATGAGTATGCGGCGCAGCAGGCGGATCATTGGAAAAAAGGTCTCGCGTCCTGGCAGGAGGATGGAGCCCGCATCAAGCGGTTTCAGGATTCCGCCGACGCGGTGATTTACACGCCCGGGAGTCATGCAGGCTTACCCGTCTCGATTCTCAAATCATTTGCGGCTCCTCCCGACGATGTGCGCAACGACGACGAATTGTTGCGGGAGCGGATTAGTACGACCGTGACCGGTCTGCTGGGATTGATCGGCGTTGAAGCCGATCCGATTCAAAGCCGAGAGCATATCCTGATTTCGACGATTCTGAATGAAAAATGGAGGCGTAAAGAAGATCTTGACCTTGCGGCCCTCATTCACGCCATCCAATCGCCCCCCGCCGGGAAAATCGGCGTCATGGATGTCGATGCGTTCTTCCCTTCCAAGGACCGGTTTGCGCTCTCGATGAAGCTGAACAACCTATTGGCTGCGCCCGGCTTCCAGGCCTGGCTGAGCGGAGCGTCGCTGGATGTCCAAGAATTGCTCTACACGCCGACAGGCAAGCCTCGTCTGGCAATTTTCTCGATCGCACATCTAAGCGACGCTGAACGGATGTTTTTTGTCACCTTGTTGCTGAGCCAGGTGGTCGGCTGGATGCGTGGCCAGCCCGGAACCACCAGCTTGCGCGCGCTGTTATATATGGACGAGATCTTCGGCTACTTTCCGCCGGTTGCAAATCCGCCGTCGAAGTTGCCGTTGATGACGTTACTCAAGCAAGCCCGGGCATTCGGGCTGGGAGTGGTATTGGCGACACAGAATCCGGTGGATCTTGATTATAAGGGCTTGGCCAACACCGGCACCTGGTTCATCGGCCGGCTCCAGACGGAGCGGGACAAAGCGCGTGTGCTCGAAGGGTTAGAAGGCGCCTCTGTAAGCGCAGGCAAGACATTCGACAAGAGTCCCATGGAACAAACGCTGGCAGGACTTGGCGCTCGCATCTTCTTGATGCATAACGTCCACGAAGACGAGCCGGTCGTGTTCGAAACGCGCTGGTCTCTCTCCTACCTACGAGGCCCGCTCACGCGCTCGCAGATCAAGACCTTAATGGATCCGCGCAGAACCGAGTCACACACATCGAAGGCGGCCTCTCAAGCTGCAGGCAGCGCTCGGCAGAGTACGCTCGAGTCGCGGCCACTAGTGGATCCCGATGTCGCGCAATATGTTGTGCCGCTGCGTGGAAGAAGGCCTGACGACAGTCGCCTGGTCTATGTGCCCATGGTGCTGGGCGCCGGCCAGGTGCGCTTTGCCGACAGCAAGAACGGCATCGATACGACACGGGACTTCCATATTGTAGTTCCTGTGACCGACGGTGCAGTCGTCCTCGATTGGGACCAGGGTGCCGCGACCACAATCACACCGGCAGATCTCGAGCAAACTCCCGCAGATGAAGCGCAGTTTCTTCCGGTCCCGTCCAGCGCCAATAAAGCCAAGAGTTATGACGTCTGGAGGAAAGAGTTCGCAGGCTGGCTCTTCCGGACGCAAAAATTGGAGTTGTTGAAGAGTCAGGCTTCGAACGAAGTGTCGAGACCGGGAGAATCTGAACGTGACTTTCGTGTTCGTTTACAACAGGGCGGTCGTGAGCGGCGTGACGAGCAAATTGAATTGCTCCGCCGAAAATACGCGCCGAAGATTGCGGCCCTTCAAGAGCGGGTCCGCCGAGCTGACCAACAGAGGGAAAAGCAAGAGGTCGAGTCGAGATCCAGTCAAGTCCAAGCCGCAATTTCGGTGGGCGCGTCAATCCTCGGGGCATTCTTGGGCAGAAAGTCCATCAGTGCGACGAACATTGGCCGGGCGACGACTGCAATTCGCGGCGCCGGTCGTGTGTTGAAGGAATCCCGCGACGTGAATATGGCCGAAGAGAACGTGGCCGCGTTGCGGCAGCAACTGGCAGATCTCGAAGCGCAGTTCGGATCAGAACGTGACGTAATTACTGCGGCGACCGATCCACTTCAAGAGAAACTGGAATCCATTTCTCTCAAGCCTACCAAGACGAACATTACCGTAAAGCTCGTCGCGTTGACCTGGACTCCGCACTGGCGATCCGCCGCCGGCACGCTGACGCCTGCCTGGGAATAGCTCAAGAGGAGTGGTCAGCCGGTTTGGCCGGAACGGAATGCCTCGAACAGCGCTTCGGCTTGTCCGGTTCCCTTTGACAGTGGCTGACTGAATACTTTCTCGGCGATGTGAAAACCGAGTGCCCTGTAGGACTCGAACTGCGATTCGTCAAAAAATTGATCAGCGGTTGGTTCGTGGGGAAACTCGTCATGACAGCTCGCATATTGCCTCACGTCGGCCGGCTCATTTCCCGTCAGCGACGGCTTCAAATAGATCAACAGGCCGGGAGAAGCCTCCCGATCAACTTGATCATAGCGGATGATGCCCAGTGCGTAGTGGGCTCGGCTCAACCGGTTATCCGGCTGGACTTGAAGGAGTTCGGTGGGAATATCGATGTCTATTCCGAGATCGATGCGAATTTTCCGAATAGCGTTGCCGAGATCCACAAATGACCGGGCGGTGTCACAACTCGCGTCACTGACCACGATGCAGTGGCACCGGCGAAGGACCATTTCGTAGAGTCCCAGGTTCTCGAAATGGCCGCCGTCGGACAAGTAGACATAGGGATTGTTCGCATCCGTCAAGCCGAACGTTTCGGCGAACAAGGGACGCACCGCAATGCGCGGGCAGGACTGGTCAAACGTGTGGCGGCCGGCCGGTCCCGGATTGCCGAGCCACCAGCCCAGCCTGACGTTAAAGAAAGCGAGCAAAAACGTTACAGCCGGAGCTGAGTGGTAACCCATGTTGGGACTTGCTGCGGCTCCGGAGATGGCCATGGCGGTTCCCAGAGTCATGGCTCTGTGGAGCCGCCCGTTCGCTCCATACTCCTTCGCACGTCGGTATCCGAGATTCCAACTCCCGCAAGAGAACGGAGAAGCCGTGAACGATTGCGCCTTCCGTTGTTGCCAGGCCAAGTTGCTTCCCCGGACGAGGTTAATGGCCATATTGAGGACATGAAACGGCTTTTTGATGCGTCCAGTGGTGTCTACGAGTTCATGCAGCTGCAGATTGTCGCTCAGGTCGAATCCGGTGAAGAGGTTGGGACGGCGTTCGACACCATACTCCGGAAGGCGCGTGGCACCGAGATATGCCCGGATCAGCCGGTTGCGGTAGACCGAGTGAAGCGAAAACTTATTGATGTTGATGACGATGGACATGACCCCCGCCAAAACGACAAGGGACAACGTGAGTTCAAACAGCAGGAGCAGAGGGCTGTTGTGAAGAATGAGCGCATGCCCCCACGTATCGGACGGCATTCCTAACCCTATGGTCTGGGTGTCCAGGATGCCAGGCTCATACAGGCCTGCAATCAGGTGAAGAAGCCAGCTCGTGCCCAGCGTGACCAAGACAAGCAGACAAGCGATGAACAGAGGAGCGGCCAGCCGAACAGCCCGATCCAGTATCAAATCCACCAGGTCGGGCTTCGTCTTCCCCGTCGCCGCGGTCCTGGAACTGAATCCAACCACCAGAGAGATCACGCCAGAGACTCCTCCAACGCTGGTCATGAGTGCCGGTGTGTAGGACAGAAGTCCAGGCCCGAATATGACCAGCGCCCCCCCGGCGCTCCACGTCAACATGGCAATGAGCGTCCAGGCTCCCGCCCGTCCCCACCATTCCCGGTCGTGATCGTCTGTATAACGGCTGGCGACGCCCACGAACAACGTTGCGGTGAGAAGGAACATCGACAGAAAGGCCGGCACCGCAAACGTGGCATACCATTCGGCATAATCGGCCACCGGAATGTTGAGAGGGGTTTCTGCGAGCACCGACCACAGCAAGAGACCTCCCACGGCGCCAGACCACAGGATGACCAGAAGCTCGGTCAGAAGACGCCCACTGATCGCACGCCACCGGTGCAACAGCAAAGCCGACACCAGCCATCCGGCGGCATGTATGAGGGCGCCGCCGAATACGAATGTACCGCGACTTGATAGACTGCCGAACGACAGATGATCGAGCAGGCCGCCGGCGTTTCGATACCAGGCCCAGGCGTTGGTCAGAAGAAACGCGGCGACTATGAGCGGCGTCAGACCGGCAATAAGAAACCATTGTTGCCGCTCCAACTGCCTCCAGATACCGTGAGAGCGAAGGGACCCGAGACTTGGGCGATACACATGGAGATAGGTCAGGGCAACCAATCCACACAGCAGGCCGAGATTAAAGCTCCAACCCGGTCCTGATGGCCCAAGACCGAGGTCACCGGTAGTCCCGCGGACCAACGATGTCAGCATACGAGGAGCGACCAACACGGCGGCGATGAGAGGCACGAGGATCAACCAATTGAGTGTCAGATTACGCAGATAACTGCCGAAGAGAGTCCAGGTATCGGCGGACAACAATCCGAGGCGTGGGCTTAGATAGTTGCTGTATTGACGCAACCACTTGATAGGCCTCGGTTCGCGGTCCTGGTCATTGAATGATACAGTCCGCAAGTCCTGCATCACGCCGCTTGCGCCCTTTGGATGTCGATGAATCCATGCGGTCAGCCAACTTCCAATGTAACCTCCTCCTGAAACGGTCGAGAGGTAGTCGAACCGGGTGAGGAGTGAGAGGTGTGCAAGCGCTTGGACGACTCCCAATGCAAACGTGGCGCTTCGAATCCCTCCTCCAGAAAGACAGAGGGCGGTCCGTTTCTGCGGAAGTTGGTGTATGCGCGTGTAAAGGGCGGCGAGCCGATTGTGAGGATTGAGTGCGGCATGTGTTGGAGGCAAAGCTCCATGGAGCCCTTCATATTCCTCCTCGAGCACGCGGAGCAGGGGAACGGGAGCATTGACTGGCTCAGTGGCCATGATGGTTCGTCTATTGGTGTGCTTCGATGAAATTGACGATTCGGTGTCGCGACTGTTCCACCACTTTGCGTGCCGCTTTCAACAGCAACGCCCCGTGACAAGGCGTCTTGATCTTGAACAAGGTCGGGATCTGGCTGACGGCTTCCTTGATCGCGACCGGCGTCACGTCGGTGGAAAATTCATTCCGACATGCTTCGGGCAGGTCATCGTATCCCGTCCACTCTGCATCGATGTGTTTTAAGACGACAATTCTCAGATGGGCGAAATCTGGAAGCGCGACGCCTTCGGTCCTGAGACTGTGCCAGAGCAGCGTCTGGTAGGTATTTGCCCGTTCTTCCATAATGCCGACAATACGCGAGGGATCGTCCCGAAAGACCTCGAATCCTTTGTCGCTCTTGTCGAGGCCGGGCCCTCCTGCGTCGAAGGGAAATGATGTATCGATCACGATGATCAGACCGCTTTTTGAAGACCCCTTAGGGATTTTTTTCAAGAAGAGGGTCGTGAGGGATTCGGTCCCCAGA
>DASTQY010000053.1:0-4132 GCA_035761525.1 Nitrospira sp.
GGCAATGATGACATCGCCAAGCATGGCGACACTCGCCGTCACCCCGCCGAACGTTGGATCCGCCAGGAGACAGATCAATGGAAGCTTGGCCTCCCCCAATTTCGCTACCGCCGCTGACGTCTTGGCCATCTGCATGAGGGACAGAATGCCTTCCTGCATGCGGGCACCGCCTGAAGCGGTCACCAGCAGAACTGGGAGGCGAGCTTCAATCGCGCGATCGATCGCACGGCAAATCTTTTCGCCCACCACCGAACCCATGCTGCCGCCCATAAATCCGAAGTCAAAGAGACAGAGCGCCACTCGTCGGCCGTTCATCTGGCCTTCACCGATCATGATGGCATCTTTTTTTCCCGTCTTCTCCTGCTGGGCCTTGACCCGATCTTTGTAGGATTTTGTGTCGTGAAAGTTCAATGGATCCAACGGGCCGAGTTCGGCATCCCATTCCCTGAAAGTCCCGAAATCTACCAGAAGGGTGATACGCTCGATGACCGAAATTGGAAAATGATAGTCGCATTTCGGGCAGACTTTGCTATTGCGTTCGACTTCTTTACGATAGACGATTTCACGGCAATGGTTGCACTTGAGCCACATCCCTTCGGCCACTTTTGACCGTTTAGGGGCTTCCGGCTCCGAACCTTTTTGTTTCTTGAACCATGCCATGGCAGGCTCCTTATACGATTCAATCAATCCGGGGCCGTCGGAGGAGTCAAGGAACTTGCCTGTCGCAAGAGAACCCGTCGGTCGGGTGTGGAGAATACCATAGCGGGGCGCGTGGCGCACGTAGAATTCCCCTCGCGCGACAAATGAACGATCTCGTCAGGACAAGGACTCTCCGGTAAGTGTACGATAGACAATCGAGAGACCTAACGCGATACTTCCGGCACTAGCCAGTCCCTGGAGTGTAAGAAATACCGGACGCCCCAGCCGCAAGGACCAGACAACGGGAATGCTCAGGAGCAATCCGATTAGCATCATGCCCGCAATAGAACCGCAGCCGAAGACGGCAATGTAGATCAATCCTTCCAGGACACTGCCTGCCGATGCGACGACAAACAGCAACAGCGCGGCAGAGCCGGCGAGGCCATGCGCCATCCCGATGCAGAGCGGCCGCACGGACTCGCGCCACCAATGCGCGTGACCGTGATCTCCCGACTGCGCATGACTGTGAAGATGCACATGCCTCGTGCCGTCATGGTCGTGTTGATGCAGGTGCCAGCGCTCTCTCACCAACTTCATGCCGAGCAGACCGCCAAGCACGACGAGCATGAGTCCAACCACACATTCCGCCACGTCTGCGACCGGTTGGGGAATCGGGACGCGCAAGAACAGGACGATGGCTCCGACAAGCAGCAACATCGCCGTGTGACCGAGTCCCCAACTCAGCCCCACGAGCCCGGACGCCCGCCATGACGGCCGCTCTGCGAGCACCGTTGAGACAGCCGCCAGATGGTCTGAATCCAGCGCATGACGAAGGCCGAGCACAAACCCCAGTCCGACCACCGTCAAGTAGGAAGGGTCAGTCATGAGACACCGAGATTAATCCAACGGCTGGTGCGTGTGAGACCGTGAGAGGGAACGGAAAGTAACTGCGGCATGACGTGTCATCTCGCAGGATGGTCATCAGGCCGTCCGGCAAGGCCACGACTGAAGAGCCGGCTGGTACACGGACTGAAATCTCGAAGCACTGAGCGATGCAGGTGCGTCGCCGGGAGGCATCTCCAACATGCGGCTAACCACCGCGCGCGTGCATTTCCAAATGCGGATCTTCCCGCAAACGGTCGATACCGATGAGCCCACCTTCCCGCAACCCCGCGCGTTCCAGTGCCTTGCGTTCTTCCGCCCCTCGGTCACGCCGTGATTCCCATCCGCCTCGAATCAAAGCCCGCATCTCATCCCCAGGCACACCCTCACGAAGCGGCTTTCTCAAGTCAGTGCCAGCTGTCGCGTAGAGACAGCGATACCACATCCCGTCGGCCGTCACCCGGCTTCGGTCGCAGGTCGAACAGAATGGCGTGGTGGTGGAAGGGATGATGCCGAATGCCGCGCCATCCGGAAGCCGGAAGCGTTGAGCGGGAGCCGATCCTCGCTCCGGCAAGGGTTGAATGCTCCCGTAATATTTGCCCAGTGCCGCAAGGATCATCTCTCGAGACAGGACCTTTTCCGGAACCCATTCGTTAGCGCCGCCGACATCCATGTATTCGATGAACCGCACTTCGGCTTGATAATGCTTGCCGAATTCAATCAGTCCGATCAATTCGTCGTCGTTGAAACCTTGAATCGCAACGGTATCGAGCTTGAGTCCGATAAAGCCCGCCCGGCCAACTGACTCAATGCCTTCCAGGACCCGGGCGAATTCGTCCCTTCGTGTGAGCTGCCTGAAGCGCTCCGGTCTCAATGTATCGAGAGAGACGGTCACGCGGTTTAAACCGGCCTGATACAGCGCCTCGGCATGGTCAGACAGGAGGACGCCATTGGTCGTCAGGGCAATCTCTTTGATGTTGCGATTCTGAAGGAGCAAACGAATCAGTCTTGGGAGATCCCGGCGCAGCAACGGCTCTCCGCCGGTCAATCTGACTTTGTCGACGCCGAGATCCGTAAAGTAGCCGGTCAGCAGGGCCATTTCCTCGAAGGTGAGCACATCCTCCCGAGGCAGCCACACATATTCTTCCTCAGGCATACAATAGGCGCATCGCAAGTTGCACCGGTCGGTCACTGAGAGCCGCAAGCTCTTCAGCGGACGACCGAAGGTGTCAACGACTGTCTGAAGAGGGTCTTTATTAAGTTCTCTTGAGTCCACAGAGCTGTCTTTCCCTGAGGATGGTCAACATGTTGTCCTTCTCACCCGCCCACCCTGGCGCGCCAAGACGTGCCGCTCCCAAGCACGGCATCCTCTTTAAGGGTGTTCTTCGACCCAGACCTCTCCTGTCGGCGTATGCTCCAGTTTCCAGATCGGAGTGATTTGCTTCAACTCGTCGATGGCCCACTTACACGCCCGAAACGCTTCTGCACGGTGTTCCGCGCCCGCGATGATCAAGACGATGTTTTCACCGATCGTAATTGCCCCGAAGCGATGGATGATCAGCAATTCAAGAATGTCGAAATCCTTCAACGCCCTCGCCCGAATCTCCCGCAGTTTCTTTTGAGCCATCCCTTCGTAGTGCTCGAAGGTAATGCCGTCGACGTCACGTCCCTGCGAACGGTCACGTGCAGTCCCGAGGAACATGGCAATGCCTCCGATACGCTTGGATCGGCTTCTGACACGGTGCAATTCTGTATCGATCGAAAAATCCTCCCGCTGCACACGTACCAATTGACTGTCATCGATGGCTGAGGCCATTTGAGTTCCACCGGCGAATGGAGGCAGCAAAGCGACCTCATCCCCTTCTTGGACTTTGGTATCCTCGTGGGCGATTTCCTGATTGACCGATACCAGGACTTTTTTCTTATAGATCAGTTCACCGATCTTGGGATACCGCTTGTTCACCAGTTCAATGAGATTTTTCACGGAGTGCCCCTTGGCGAGGGCAACCGTCAGGGTGGATTCGTTCCCCGCAAGCAGCTTCGTCATTCCGAATAACTTGACGGTGATCATCGACACTCACTCCTCCCGAGTCGCCGCCTCTCTCTCGTCGTTCGCGTCTTATCTGGTATACGTCCCGGACTTCCCGCCGGCCTTTGACAAAAGCCAGACATCGCTGAAACTCATTGCCCGGTCGATCGCCTTGCACATATCGTAGATGGTCAGAGCAGCGATGGACACGGCGGTCATCGCTTCCATCTCGACCCCCGTCTGCCCGCTCGTCTTGGCTGTGGCCGTTACCGTGATAGAACAACGTCCATCACGATCGGGCTGCGGTTCTTCCTTGAACGAAATATCTATCGCCGAAAGGAAGATCGGATGGCACATCGGAATCAACTCGGGGGTCTTTTTGGCCCCCATGACGCCTGCTACTTGGGCGACTGCGAGTACATCCCCTTTAGCAATCTTTCCCCGTTGTATTTTTTCAAGAGTTTCGGGCTGGAGATAGACCTTCGCCTGGGCGGTCGCCACTCGTTCGGTCTGGGCCTTGGCGCTCACATCAACCATCCGCGCCCGACCCGACTCGTTAAAGTGTGTGAACTCGGCCATTTT